>CANODD010000121.1 GCA_947564705.1 uncultured Dorea sp.
TAGTGTGTGTCCGTATAAAATTTATACATTGATATACCTCAGAAGAGATACCGGAGGGTATATGCGTTTCATTTACCCTTTGGCAGAAATCCATGATCATCACATATTGGAGGCTGGTAATTTCTTCAATAGTCTGAAGCTGTTCACACTCCTGAATATAAAAATCAATAAGCTGGTAAACCTTTTCTATGTTTACCCCGCCGGGAATTGCGCCTAACATCCCTGCCTTTGTGGCTACATTTATAAAAATATTTTTGGTATGCCGCAGCGGTGTAGGGGCCATTTTTCCTTCTTTTAATATAATTTTACTGTCAGCTAAGAATTTTTTCAAGCCGGCAACATCGCCTTCTTTTATCAAGTGATACATTTCCGATTCGAAGTGATAAGAGTTATGAAAATTTTCATTTTCTAAATCATCCATCATTGCATTTAACTGGCGTTCGTTCCTGCTTCTGGTATAAATCTCATCCTCTGTATAAAAGTCCTGTAAATCAGCTTCTTTATGATTCAGGCATTGATGGAAAAACGCAAGATATCTGGCAAATTGGTAATGGCTGATTCTTGGAATCGAACATAGACAATTGGTAAGCTGTTCCCGATAGTCCAGCGGAACTACAATCTCGTGCATAAACTGCCGTACGATCTGCTGTGTTACCGGAACATTAAATGCAGGACCGAGAACCAGAGTATAGTCGGTTCCCTCAATCTCTACCATTCCATATTCAATATCCGGCGAAAAAGCCTGAAAGCTGGGATTGCGGTCAGGCGGGTAGATCGTCCAATGAGTTACCGTGTTTATGGATAACATTTCTCCTAAAGCCGAATACACAGAGCGGCCGTTTTTTAACAGGCTGACAGGAATATTAGTGGCTGCAAAGAAATTTTTGCACATAGAAACATAATCCATCTGTTCATCCTCCTGGCATACAGAATATTCTGTTTCCAGTATACGGTTGAAAATCGTAAAAAACAAGATAGTATCTTATAATTTTCAACATTATTTTACAATATTCAATCATTTTCATATGTTATGATTCCATACAAAAGGCAAGACATTAATAGATTCAGCCTGCTGGTATGCACAAATTATAAAAGAAAACGGAAAAAATTTATGAATTTAGGAGGAGACAAACATGAAACAGAAATTTCGGATTCATAAGGCGGAACCGAACAAAGGGGTGCTGGATTACTCACATCTTTTAGATGCGCCGGCCGGAAAGCATGGGTTTGTAGAGGCAAGAAACGGGCATTTTTATTTTGAAGACGGAACCCGCGCCAGATTCATAGGATTTAATGTAGCGGCCCGGTCCAATACGCCGGATCATGAAACAGCAGACAAAATGGCGGAGCGTTTTGCAAGTATGGGTGTCAACATAATCCGTCTCCATGCGGCGGACGGACCGATTGGGGACGAACCGGGAAGCTGGAGCAGCTGCAGGGAGGCGCCGCTTTTAGACTATGAAAGCGGCAGCAGCAGAAAATTCCATAAGGAAGGGTTGGACCGTTTTGACTATTTTGCTGCAAAGCTTGAGGAAAAGGGCATTTACCTGCATATAGACCTGATCGTATCAAGAGAATTTATGGAAGCGGATGAACTGGACTATCCGGGCGGAGCGCCGTCTTGTATCAAGCGGCATGCTATGTATAACGAGCGTTTGATCGAGCTTCAGAAAGAATATGCGAAGGAGCTTCTGTGTCATGTGAATCCTTATACTGGACTGGCATTGATTGATGACCCGGCAGTGGTCACAGTCCAGATTAACAATGAAGATTCAGCAATCAAGTGGCCCATGGAAGCCGATGCGGGAGAACAGATGAAGCCTTACCGGGATGAGGTTCAAAACCGGTTTAATGAATATCTTCTGATGAAATATTATACCCGAGACCGTTTGAAAGAGGCATGGACTCATGAAGGGGTATGCGCGTTGGGAGAAGAAGAAGATCCGGTTCGGGGAACGGTCCGGGGAGTACAGGGCGGCTTCTACCAGCCGGAGAACGACCCCAACGGACCGTGGGACGGAGAATGCGGTCCGGCGCGGTATGCGGATTTTATGGAGTTTGGCATATACATGAACCGGAAGTTTTACCAGATGATGAAGGATTATCTGCATTCCATCGGCGTAAAAGTACCGATTGTTACCAGTAACCTGATCGCCGGGGCGGCGGACGTATATGGGCATACGGACGGCGACCTGATGGAAAATAACTGCTATTTCAACCATCCGCTTCTGCCGGTTCAGGGAAATACCTATCTGGTAGCCGGACCCGTAGAATACGTTTCTACGAATCCCCTGACGATGCAGAAAGGGGCAGGCTCTATGTCTACGACTCTTTTAAGCCTGGCTTCTGTTGCTATTGTGGGAGGAAAGCCCTTCATGCTCAGTGAGTGGAATGAATATGGCGAGCATCCCTTCCATTCCACTGCATTTGTACATACGATTGCTTATGCCTGTCTAAATGACTGGGACGGGCTGATTCTGTACAATCACCATACATCGGAAAACTGGGACGACCAGCCGGCGGATGAGATCCTGAATGTATTTGATGTCTATAATGATCCGGCGGTAGTCTGCCAGTGGGGATTTCTGGCTTCGGTATTCCTAAAGGGGCTGGTATCTGTCGCAAAGAATATGATTGACGTGGTATATACCCAGAATGATCTTCGCACGTTACCCAAATTCCACTCCATGCCGTCCACATTTTTCCCCTATATTTCAGCAACGCGCAATGTATTTCTGGACGGGGGAGACGCTTATCAGGGAAATGCGGATGTTGCGGTCAATGCCGGCTTCTTAAACGGCGCGGATCTGCGTAACGCAAAACATGGCGTATATTATGCATGGTCCGAATATCGGGACGCAATGCGAAAGTTTAAGGATGAGAATCGCCTGGCAAGGGCCGGAAAGGGAACCCGTGAAATACAGCCGGGCGTACATCTGGGAGAGCAGGCCCTTGTATTCGACAACATTGCCGGGATTGTCGAAGACGGCGATTACCGCACATTTGCTAGGCTGACGGATCAGGCGATGAAAGAATGGGGCGTATTGCCGGAAGGCGCCGGGTATGTAGATGGAAAACTGATTTCAGATACCAAAGAAATGGTATTTGATCCGGCACATTCCAGATATGAGATCCATACGCCGTACTGTGCATATTTCAGTGGGGCGCCTAAAGAAGATATTGTGCTTTCAGATAAGGTGAGCGTACAGTCTCAGAATGAAAGAATTTCGATTTCATTGCTGCCTGTAGAAAAGGATTCGCTGGAAGACGCAAAAGAATTTGTCTTAACAGCGATGGGAACGACCGGAATGGATGAAACCACCTGCGGGGTCGGTCCGGAAATGATGGGAATGACATTTACAGCGGTCGAATTCAAGGGAAAACTGTATGCGGAAACTCTGGAAGGCATTCTGTGTGTGAAAGCACGGGAGGCTGTGCTTCAGATTTTAAGTCCTGTCGGAGAGGTTCTTGCGGAACGAAACGGCGAACAGGCGGGAGATCAGGTGCGCTTTGTATTGAACGGAGAAATTCCGGGCGTACAATATCATTTAATCATAAAGTAAGAATACAGGAGGCGATATCATGGCAAAGGATAAAAACGAGGTCCGCTATGATGCGGACGGCGCAAGGCGCGTGATGCGTGCAGGGGATTACATGGCTGATTTCAGCGGGCAGCTTGCATTGGGACTGATGGGAAATATTGTAGGACAGCTCACTTATTTCTATACGGATAAAGTGGGACTGGCGGTCGGCGGAGTCGGGATTGTTATGGCGATTGCAAAATTTATTGACGCTTTTACGGATGTAATTTTTGGAAATATGATTGATCATTCCAAGGGTGGCAATAAGAAATATTATCAGTGGATGCTGCGTATGGCGGTTCCGGCCGCTGCAATTATGATACTGATGTTTACTGTGCCGGTTCAGGCAGGGCAGATTCCCGCCCTTGCCTATGTGCTGATCACGAACCTGCTTTTGACGGCAGTGATTTATACAATGATTGCGACACCGTTTTCTGCCGTTATGGTGGTTCGTACCAATAGCCAGAGTGAGCGCGGCAGTATGGGAGTATTCCGCGCGGTGGGGAATTATGGCGCAGGTATGATTATTTCTATTGCAACGATTCCAGTGACGAATATTCTTGGCGGAACCCAGAGCGCATGGATTAAGTATGGCGCTGTTCTGGCGCTTCTCGTCCTGCTGTTATTCCTTATATGCTACAACAACGGACGGAAAGCCATATTTGTATCCGACCTGGAAACAGAAGGGATGGCAGGCGGTCCGGCGGCAGCTTCAGAAGAAGAGGCGGTTCCGTTTCCACAGGCTATGGGTATGCTGCTGAAAAACAAATATTGGGTAATCGTACTGATGTTCAATCTGATTACAGCAGTTACCAATGCAATTTCCGGTTCTTCCGGGGCATACTACTGCAAATGGATTTTCGGAAATGACGGGCTTGTAGGTCTTTTAGGCGCAGTAGGCATGCTGGCTACAGTAGTTGGTTTTATCTTATCCAAGCCGATTATTGCAAAACTGGGTGTTACCAGAACCATCAATATAGGTCTGCTTGGGGCGGCGGTTACGGCGGCTGTCCGAAGTCTGATTCCTACGAATTTTACGGTGTATATGGTGACGGGGCTTTTGGGAAGTTTTATCCAGATTCCGTTGATGTGCCTGTATGGAGTGCTGCTTGCTATGGCGGTAGACTATAACGAATGGAAATATGATAAGACGCTGGTAGCGACTGCCTCCGGGGCAATCGGATTTGGAAACAAGGTTGGAAATGGTCTGGGTTCTCTGTTGTTAAGCCTGTTCCTTGTACTTGGTTCCTATGACGCTGCACTACAGGCAGCGACGCCTTCCATGAGAATTGCTATTTACGGATTCTCCAACTACCTTCCGATAGTGATTAATCTTTTGATGTTCTTTATCTTTAGAAAATTTGATCTGGAAAAGAAGCTTCCGGGAATGCGTGAAGAGGTAGCGGCGAGAAAAGCGGCAAAACAGAACGAAATTTAGAATTAATGAAATTGAAGAGGGTGTCCCAAAAGTCATGAAATTGAAGGGGCACCCTCTAAAAATCAGTTTTGGAGGAACAGAATGGCAGAACAGAAATTGCGCGACAAATTGTATGAGTTTTCTAAGGACGGGAATTCGTGTTTTATCCTGAATCCAAGGACTCCCAGATACTGGTACAATTATTTATGGAATGAAAACAGATATTGCGCCCAGGTTTCTCAGATCGGGCATGGACGCAGTTATTATCTCAGTGAAAAGGCAGACATGTGCATGGTGAATCAAAATGACGCCAGATACATATATCTGAGGGACGAAGAAGACCACTCCTGCTGGAATATCGGGGAGGGGCCACTGAATACGGAGGTGGAGGATTACCGGTGTACCCACAGTATAGGTTATTCTTTGCTAGAATCGAAGTATCATGCAGTGAAAAGTTCCTGGAGGATATTCGTACCATGTGAAGGGTTCCATGAGGTATGGAGCCTGAGAATAGAAAATACAGGAAAGACGAAACGGTTTTTAAGCATTTTTCCGGCAGTGAGTTTTTACCTGGAAGGATTCAGATATCCAAGATATTATGAGATGTATCGTTGCATGAAAACAGAGTTTGACAGGGAATTGAACGGGATGTACTGTGATTCCTCACATCCCTTTGCGCCCCACGACAAGTATCACGGTTTTCTTGCTTCATCGGAACCTGTATATGCTTACGATGGCGATCTGACAAAATTCTGCGGCTCTACCTGTACGCTGACACAGCCGGATGCGTCTGCCTGCGCGCTGTTCCAGCGCCCGGATGTGGTGGTAAAAGGGCTGGACTGTACGAATTCAGAGGCGGCTCTTTTCATCTTGGGCGGGGTACTGCAGCATAAGCTTGCTCTGGAACCAGGAGAAACAAAGGAAATCCATCTTGTATTCGGGATCAGTGAATCCCTTGAAAATGCAAGGAAATCAGCAGAAGGCATCCGGGATTTCAGGGCAGTAGAGCAGGCGTTTACGGAGGCGCAGGAACACAATTACCGCAAAATCCAGTCCCTTTTTGTACAGACTCCTGACGAAAAAATAAACCATATCATGAATAACTGGGTAAAAAAGCAGGCGGATTTTTGTATCGTGGGTAAAAAAGGAGTCCGGGATAATCTGCAGATTGCCGCGGCATTGTTAGATTACAGGCAGGAAAAGGCGAAAGAGGAGATTCTGGAGTGTCTGAGACACCAGTTCCGGGACGGACATGCGGTGCTGACCTGGTATCCTTATGACGATACCCGCTATTCAGACCAGCCGTTCTGGATCATATGGGCGGTGTGCCGTCTGATAAAGGAGACGGGAGATCTGTCCCTACTTGACGAGAATGTCTGCTGGCAGGACGGCGGGGAGGCGACGGTTCTTGCCCATGTCCGGGCCGCGGTGGACAGATTGATCGCAGATAAAGGAAGAAACGGTCTGGTGCGTATCTATTTTGCGGATTGGAACGATGCATTGAATGTGACTACGGATCCGGAAGCAGAGTCTGTGATGCTGTCTCACCAGTTCTGTCTGGCGTTAAAGGAGCTTCAGGCTTTGATGAAAAAAGCGGGTGATATAGAGTATGCCGGATTCTTAGAAAGGGAGTACGAAATTTTAAAGAGCGATATTAATGCGCATGCATGGGATGGAAAATGGTATATGAGGGCTTTGAGCACGGAAGAAAATATTGGCTCAAAGAACAGCAGGGGGAGCAAGATATATCTGAATGCGCAGACATGGGCCGTATTGGCAGATGTGGCGGATGAAGAAAAGCTTTCCTTTGTGCTTGAAGCAGTAGACAGTATGGAACATGATTTTGGGTTTCCGCTGAATATGCCCCCATATCCGGAGTATTCTCCCAATGTAGGAAGAATGTCGGGAATGCTTCCGGGATTATTTGAAAACGGTGGCGTGTACTGCCATGCGACAGGCTTTAAGATTTTGATGGATTGTAAGGCCGGGCGGGGAAGTAAAGCAGCAGAAACATTAAAAAAGATCATGCCGGACAGCGAAAAGAATCCTTCCGCGCAGTCGGGGGCGGAGCCTTATGTGTTTACCAACTGCTATTCTGCCAATCCTGGATACTATGGAAAGTCCTATCAGTCATGGACAACCGGGACTTCCGCGTGGTGCCTGATGGGGCTGTATGAGGGAATCCTGGGCGTGAAAGCGGATTATGACGGACTGCGGATAGAGCCTTGTTTCCCTGCAGAGTGGGAGCGTGCAGAGATGACAAGAAACTTCCGCGGGGCACAGTATCATGTCGTGTTCAAAAATCCGGAGGGGCTGGAAGGAGGCGCGGCACAGGTTACGGTGGACGGCGAATGTGTTTTCTCACAGGTTTTACCGGATTTTAAGGATGGGCGTCAGCATGAGGTGGAGGTAATAATTGGGGAGTAGACGGAGACTGGGACAGGACGGCGTTATGGCTGCACATAGGAATAGAACAAATATAAAAAAGGAGTCGAACAAGATGAAAATATATGATTTTACGATAGAATATCAGACAGAACCGAAAGGATTGGGCGTAAGGAAGCCGCGTTTTTCATGGAAGATGGAATCCGGGGAGAAGGATGTGGTGCAGAAAGCATATCATTTGCGGACGTTTTGCGAGGGAAAACCTGTATGGGACAGCGGAAGGATTGATTCTGCACAGTCTGTTCTGATTCCCTACGGGGGTCCGGACC
Organism: uncultured Dorea sp.; assembly: GCA_947564705.1. Classification (GTDB taxonomy): domain Bacteria; phylum Bacillota; class Clostridia; order Lachnospirales; family Lachnospiraceae; genus Sporofaciens. Next base: position 7,713 of record CANODD010000121.1, read on the forward strand.
TTGAGGAGGAAAAGGAGTATCAGGTTCATCTTGCAGTGGAAGATAATTATGGTAATTCTGCGGAAAGTGATACTGTATTTTCTACAGGGATTTATGACACGGCGCATTTTAAGGCGAAGATGATTACCCATGATTTCAGCAGGGAGGAAACCGCCTGCCCGGTATTTTACTGTTCTTTTTCTGCAAAGAAGCCGGTGGATAAAGCCTGCCTGTATGCTACTGCCCACGGGGTATATGAGATAACGCTGAATGGGAAACGGATAGGAGACGCATATATGTGCCCTGGCTGGACGGATTACCACAAGCGTCTGCAGTATCAATATTATGATATTACAGAGGAGATATGCCGGGAGA
>CANODD010000122.1 GCA_947564705.1 uncultured Dorea sp.
TCACCGCTGCAATGACACCGCCGTAGATCGCCAATCCACCCTGCCTGATATTGAATACACTTAGCAGATCATCTTTATACATATCCCATGAAAACACGACATAATAAATCCTTGCCCCAATGATTGAAAAAATCACAGCATAGATTGCAAGATCAAAATAATCATCCGGTTTCTGCCCGGTTCTTCTGGCCTCCCACGCTGCAATAAAGATGCCCGCAAGGATTCCGACTCCTATGATCATTCCATAATACGCGATATCAAATCCAAATATTGTTATATGATCGCCTACCGATTCCAGATGAATCCCAATATTTGGAAATTCTATAGTTGTGTGCATGCCTAAAGTCTTCCTTCCCTATCTATACATTAAACCGGAACAGCATAATATCCCCGTCCTTCACGACGTAATCCTTACCCTCCAGCCTGACCAAACCTTTCTCTTTCGCAGCGCTGTGGCTTCCACAATCCATCAGGTCATCATACGAAACTACCTCCGCACGAATAAATCCACGTTCAAAATCCGAATGAATCTTCCCTGCTGCCTGGGGCGCTTTCGTTCCGTCGGTAATGGTCCATGCACGCACTTCCGGCTCTCCCGCCGTCAGGTAACTGATCAGTCCCAGTAATCTATAACTTGCCTTGATCAGCTTCTCAAGGCCGGATTCCGACAATCCCAGATCCTCTAAGAACATCTTCTTCTCATCATCCTCAAGCTCGGCAATCTCCTGCTCGATCTGTGCGCAGACCACAAATACCTCGCTCTGCTCTTCCTTCGCATATTCCCGCACCGCCTGTACGCCCGAATTAGACACACCGTCGTCCGCCAGATCGTCCTCAGCCACATTCGCCGCATAGATCACCGGCTTGTACGTCAGAAGATTATACCCGGAAAGCCACTCCAACTCTTCTTCATCCTCTGTTCCGGAGAAGGTCTTTGCCAGTTTTCCTTCTTCCAGATGCCCCTTAATCTTCTGCAGCAACTCCAGCTCCTTCGCCGCCGCCTTATCATTCCGCGCCACTTTCGTGGTCTTGGCGATTCTTCTCTCCAATATCTCAAGGTCTGAGAATATTAATTCCAGGTTAATCGTCTCAATATCCCTCAGCGGGTTAATACTTCCATCCACATGGACGATATTACTGTCCTCGAAACAACGGACCACATGGACGATCGCGTCCACTTCACGGATATTCGCGAGAAATTGATTGCCAAGTCCTTCTCCTTTGGACGCTCCCTTCACCAATCCGGCAATATCCACGAATTCAATCGCCGCCGGTATGATCTTCTTCGTATGATACATCTCTCCCAGTACATCCAGCCGCCCATCCGGTACCGTCACAACCCCTACGTTCGGATCAATCGTACAGAACGGATAATTTGCCGACTCCGCTCCCGCCTTTGTCAAAGAATTGAACAACGTACTCTTCCCCACGTTGGGAAGTCCCACGATTCCTAGTTTCATATCTCCTGTCACCCTTCCTTTCTTCGTACTATACCTAATCCTTATCCCTCGTCTCCATCAGTATTACCTCCCCGGAGGGGAAATGGATCACTGCTTCCTCGGCATCCCCGGCAATCTCGTTACTGACGCAGAGGCTGTTATCCGAAGTCAGCGTATGGTTTTTCAAAGGATACTTTGCACCGCTTATATTAAATCCGAATATCTCATTTCCTATCGGGAATACAGAAAAATACTGCCCGTACGCTTCGCTCTTTTTCAGGTGAGTCTCTCCCCCGCCAATAATCCGAACAAGATTCTGCCGGTCTATGATCTTCGCGTCTATCCCTGCCTTAAATGGTATCATAAGACTCTGGATATTCGCCCACAGGTGGTCAAGTCTCCCTCCTGTAGCTCCAAGAATCAACAATTCTTTACTTCCAAGCGCCATGGCAAGCCTGATGGCAAGCTCCGTATCTGAAGCATCCTTCACCGGATTATGCGCCCTTACCGGAACATTTTTCTGTATCCGGTAATAATCCACGATCTCCCGTTTCACACTGTCGAAATCCCCTACGATATAATCCGGTACAACCTGATGATGATACAGGAATTCTAATCCTCTGTCAACGGCAATCACGCATCCTGTCCCTTGTTCTCCTATTTCTCGAAGCGTCAGCTCCTCATCTAATTCTCCTCCGCTGACAATCACGGCTCTCTTACTCATATCTTCTCAGTATCTCCATAAAATCTCTTGTATTTTCTCCAGGATCCCCGTTGAACACGGCGGAACCTGCCACAATCACATTTGCACCCGCATCCAGAACCTCCTGCACGTTCGACAGATAGATTCCTCCGTCTACCTGTATATCTACATGCAGCCCCTCTTCCTGTATCATCTTTCTAATGCTGCGAATCTTGCCAAGCGATTCCGGTATGAATTTCTGTCCGCCGAATCCCGGATGCACACACATTACCAATATCATATCTACATCCTTTAGATATGGCTTAACCGCCTCCGCCTCTGTCTCCGGACAGATCGAAAGCCCTACTTTCAACCCACACTCACGAATCTTCCTTAAAGTAGCTCCTATATCCTCGCAGGCCTCCAAATGAACCGTTATCATATCTGCCCCTGCCTGTCGGAACGCCTCAATATATCGAATCGGTTCCTTCACCATGAGATGTGCGTCCATTACCTGATCTGTCACATCATGAATCGACGCAAGTACCGGCATTCCAAAGGAAATACTTGGCACAAACATGCCGTCCATCACATCAAAATGCAGATACTTCGCTCCATTTTCCTCTGTCTTCTTCATTTCCTTCTCAAGATTCCTGAAATCTGCCGCCAGAATAGACGGCGCCAATATAAATTCCATCCCTAATACCTCCTCTTATTCTTAAGTTCCTCATACATCTCTACATAATTCCGGTATCGTACCGGATGTATCTTTCCCGTATCAACCGCCGCTTTTACAGAACACCCGGGCTCATGAATATGATCGCATCCGTGGAATCTGCATGTCCCTTCAAATTCTATAAATTCCGGAAAATAATGCTTTAAATCCTCTTTTTCAAAATCATTTACAAATAAAGAGCTAAATCCCGGAGTATCCATGATATAGGAATCCTCGTCAATGGGAAACAATTCCGAATGCCTGGTCGTATGTCTCCCTCGCTCAATCTTATGACTGATCTCACCTGTCTCCATCTGTGCCTCCGGCTGCAAAAGATTAATAATTGAGGACTTCCCCACCCCGGAAGGACCGGCAATCGCCGTCGTCTTACCCTTCAGCATCTCTCTGATCCGGCCGATATTCTCCTCTTCCTGTACACTTGTAAATACTGTAGGATATCCGCAGGGTCCGTAGATTGCACGTATTTCTTCAATCTGTGCATCTGTAGCAATATCCGTCTTGTTAAAACAAAGAATAACCGGAAGTAATTTATCCTCCATCATAACCAGGAAACGGTCAAGCAGATTATAATGAGGATTCGGCTTTACGACCGCGAATACCAGCAGTACCTGATCAATATTAGCGACTGCCGGGCGGATCAATTCATTACTTCTCGTAAAAACCCGAATGATATTACCTGTCTTTTCCCTTTCCTCCAATATCTCTATCTCTACGTTATCTCCTACAAGAGGCCTGATTTTCTCTCGGCGAAACGCCCCTTTAGCTTTACATTCATAAACACCGGATTCTGCTACATGTATGTAGTAGAATCCGGCAATACCTTTTACAATCTTTCCCTGCATAAATTATCCTGTCCGTTAACCGATTATCGCTTCCACGCCTATTCAAATAACTCCGTTGACTCTGTTCCGGTCCAGGTTTCCGAATCGGACCCATTGTCGGGTCCGGTCCCCAAACTCGGATCCGGTCCCTGGCTGACTACAAGCCCTATCGCCGTACCTTCCTCAACACTGGTTCCAACATCCGGATCACAGCTGATTACATTGCCGGACGCAACATTAGAATCATATTGATAAGAGATATCCCCCACACTAAGCCCGGCGCTGTTTATCAATTGCCTTGCATTCTCAAGCGACGTATTGGTCACGGGCGGAACGCTGACCTGTTCGGCCGGTTTCGGTCCTAGGCTGACACTGATTCCGACTGCCGTCCCCGCCGGCACTTTCTTTCCGCCGTCCACGCTTTGAGAAACCACCTGACCCTCCGGAACATTCTCATCATAATCATAAGAAACCGTGCCTACGCTGAGTCCTGCCGCACTAATCGCATTCTGCGCATCGGCGTCTGCCTGGCCAATTACATTCGGGACTGTCATCTTCTGCGCGCCCTTGCTGACTTTCATCACAATCTGCGTATCTTCCGTCGCTTCCGCTCCCGCTACAGGAGTCGTGCCGATCACGTCGCCCTCCGCGACGGAATCACTGTATTCGAATTCGGAAGATATCTTTTTGAATCCGGTCTGCGCCAACATACTCTGCGCTTCGCTTTCACTTCTGCCGCTTACATCCGGTATAATCAGCTTATCCCCAACCAGCCCGGAACTTACGATCACCTGTATCGTCGTATTTTTCTTCACTTTTGTCCCGGCCTCTGTCTTCTGTTCAGACACTGTACCTTCCTCATATTTATTGGACTCCTTACGCTCAACCACCTTATAACCAAGTCCCTTTTCATTCAGCGTCTTCTTCGCCTCATCCTCCGTCAATCCCACTACACTCGGAACCTTTACTTTCTTCTCTTCCGTCTTTTCCTGCTTAAGCGACGGACCGAACTTAAATATCCCGGCGGTCTTTCCGATCGTAAAGACCACGATAAACAGAATAATGATAATCACCACAGTCATCAGAATCTTCATGACCCGATTCATCCGAGGATTAACTGAATTTAAACCATCCCTTCTTCCGCGCCCGGAATCATAACTATCAAAATCATCCTCATATCCGTAATCATCTTCTTCATAATCATCATGATCATAATCATGGTCATAATCACGGTCATAATCATGGTCGTTATCATAATCATACCGTCCCGTATCATAATCGTCAGAATATCCCTCATCGCCGTCATATTCCCGATCGTCGTATTCTTCAAAATCATCCTCTTCGTCATAAGAATCACCGATAACATCCAGCTCATCATCCGTGATAATTACCGTATTGGCGTTTCGGAGCGGAGGTATTACGACAAAGTCACCCTCCGGATCCACAAGCGACCGCTTCATGTCATGGATCAGTTCATCCGTGTTCTTATATCTTCTCTCGCTGTTCTTCTGCGTACACTTCAAGATAATCTGCTCCATGCTGTACGGAACATCCGGCGCCAGCTTAGAAGGAGGTGTAATCTCTTCCTGAAGATGCTTGATCGCAACCGACACCGTAGAGTCCCCGTCGAAAGGAACCTGTCCGGTTACCATCTCAAACAGTGTAATACCCAGGGAATAGATATCACTCCTCTGGTCGCTGAATCCTCCTCTTGCCTGCTCCGGCGACGTATAATGGACAGACCCCATCGCATTCGTGCTGACTGTATTCGATGTAGTAGCTTTCGCTATACCAAAATCCGTCACCTTCACTTTCCCGTCTTTGGAAATTATAATATTCTGCGGCTTGATATCGCGGTGAATGATATCCGCCGCATGCGCGACTCCGATTCCCGTACACATCTGAATCGCGATACTGATCACCTCTTTATGAGACAATCGGCCTTTTCTTTCTATATATTCCTTCAGCGTGATTCCATCCACCAGCTCCATGACCATATAGTATAAGCCGCGGTCCTCACCCACGTCATACACATTGACGATATTCGGATGCATAAGCCCTGCTGCCGCCTGAGCCTCTGAACGGAATTTACGCACAAAATTCTCATCTTCTTTGTATTCTTTCTTCAAAACCTTAATCGCCACATATCGGTTCAGCATGCGGTCTCTGCCCTTATAGATATCGGCCATGCCTCCCGCGCCGACCTTACTCAGCACCTCATAACGTTTTCCGAGAATAATACCATCTTTTACACTCATACACTCACCTCATCTGCAAGTGGCTCTGCTATAACTACCCCTATGTTATCTCTCCCGCCATTACTATTCGCTTTCTCAATCAGCATCTGCACTGCTTCAACAACGTCCCTGGCTCCCCTGACGATGTTGAACATATCTTCGTCTTCTACCATATTACTCAGGCCATCCGTGCACATCAATATGACGTCTCCTCTTTTCAGCCGGTATTCATATATATCGGCCTCTACGCCCTCCTTCACCCCTATTGCTCTGGTAATAATATTCTTATCCGGATGATTCTTGGCTTCTTCCGCTTTAATCCCGCCAAGTCTTACCATCTCTTCTACCAGAGAATGGTCCTTGGATATCTGACGGATCTTTTCATTAATCAGATAGAGACGGCTGTCTCCTACATTGGCAAAATACAACGTATTGCCCACAACCGTTGCAGCCACTAACGTCGTCCCCATCCCTTCCAGCTTAATATCCGCAGACGCTGCTTCGATCAGCTTATCATTTGCAATGCTGACTACATTACGCAAAATCTCTTCCGGCTTATTAAGGGGTGTATGTTCTAACTCCTCCCTGAGAACATTCACCGTATATTTTGACGCAAAATCCCCTGCTTTATGTCCTCCCATCCCATCGGCTACCGCAAGCAGATTCGGAAAAGGACCAATCGGTTTATCCGTCACATATACATAATCCTGGTTGACTTCGCGCTTTCTACCTACATCAGTCATTGCATATATTTTCATCTGGTTCTCCTTACATTCGCAGCCGCGTAACGTCTCCGCAACTGGCCGCAGGCCCCGTCAATATCCGAGCCCCGTTCCCTTCTTATAGTAACATTAATTCCATTTTTTTCAAGTTTATTTTCAAAATCCAACGCAATTTTACTATTCGGCTTCCTATAATCCCGCTCTTTTACAGGATTCACCGGAATGAGGTTCACATGGCAGTTTCTGTCCTTAAGAATCGCCGTCAAGTCTCTTACATCATCGGGGCCGTCATTCACTCCTGCCACCAGGCTGTACTCGAAAGTGACTCTTCGTCCGGTCTTTCGGAAATACACATCGCACGCTTCCAGCACCTCTTCCAGACTATATCTGTCTGCCACCGGCATAAGCTGCCGCCTCTTCTCCTGCGTCGCCCCATGCAGGGACAATGCCAGAGTAATCTGAAGTCCCTCCGATGCAAGCCTGTGTATATTCGGTACGATCCCGCAGGTGGACGCCGTGATATTGCGCTGGCTGATATGAAGTCCATGCCCGTCGCTCAGCATACGGATGAACTTGACAAAATTATCATAATTGTCAAGGGGTTCACCGGTTCCCATAACAACCACATTCGATACGCGCTCTTTGCTCAGACGCTGTATCTGATAGATCTGCCTCAGCATCTCCGACGGTGTGAGATTCCGCTTCAACCCTCCTATCGTAGACGCACAGAACCGACAGCCCATGCGGCAGCCTGCCTGTGACGAGATACAGACCGAATTTCCGTAGGAATATCTCATCAATACACTTTCGATCATATTCCCGTCTCCCAGTTCAAACAAAAACTTCTCTGTCGGATCCATCTTCGAGACCTGATGCTCAATCACTTCAACCTTTGCGATCTCATACTCTTCACAAAGCCTCTCTCTTAACTTTTTAGACAGATTCGTCATATCCTGGAAACGGTCAGTCAGCTTCACATGCAGCCATTCATAGATCTGCCGGCTTCTGAAAGACGGTTCCCCAATCCTTTCTATCTCTTCTCTTAATTCTTCATAATCATAAGAACAGATATCTTTCTTACTCATGACGCACCTTAAGACCCTTCCTTTCGGAACATCGCAAGATAGAACCCGTCGCCGGCATCCCGTCCCGGCAGCGTCTGCTTCTCCCTGATCAGCCTGAAACCTTCGCAATGTTCCTGTAGCCATCCGGCATTCTCTTCATTCTCTTCTCGATTGACCGTACACGTACTATAGAGCAGCTTCCCCCCGGGCTTCACATATCCGGACACAACCGCCAGGATATCCCTCTGCAGCGCCGCCAGCTCCTTCTGCGCCTCTCTTGTCATCTTATATCTCAGATCCGGCTTCTTTCCCAATACGCCAAGTCCGGA
>CANODD010000123.1 GCA_947564705.1 uncultured Dorea sp.
TACCCTCTATAATATAGTACCAAAGCTTCGTAAATATACCAGACATTAAGGAGCTGCAAAAAAATTAGGAGAGAGAAGATGAGATATCATACTTTTTTGATAAAATACGGCGAGATAGGAATAAAGGGAAAAAACCGCTACCTGTTTGAAGACGCGCTCGTCAGGCAGGTGCGGTTCGCACTGAAGGACGTGGACGGAGAGTTCGACGTCTATAAGTCCCAGGCCCGGATCTATGTGGACTGTAAAGGGGATTATGACTATGACGATACGGTGGAACGCTTAAGCAGAGTATTCGGAATCGTGGGAATCTGCCCGGTTGTCCGCATGGAGGATCAGGGATTTGACCAGCTTAAGAAGGATGTAGTCGCCTATATGGACGAGGCGTATCCGGACAAGCATCTGACTTTCAAGGTGGAAGCCAGGCGTGCGAGAAAGTCTTATCCGAAGAATTCCATGGAGATCAACTGCGATCTGGGCGAGGCGGTCCTTGACGCGTTTCCGGAGACGAAGGTAGACGTACATCATCCGGACGTCATGCTGAATGTAGAGATCCGCAGGGAGATATATGTGTATTCCCAGATCATACCCGGAGCAGGCGGGATGCCGGTGGGGACGAACGGGAAAGCCATGCTTCTTTTGTCCGGCGGAATCGACAGCCCGGTGGCGGGATATATGATCTCGAAGCGGGGAGTCGGCATCGAGGCAACGTATTTTCACGCGCCTCCGTATACCAGCGAGCGTGCGAAGCAGAAGGTGGTGGATCTGGCGAAGATTGTGTCCCGGTATGCCGGGCCTGTCAGACTCCATGTGGTAAATTTTACGGATATCCAGCTATATATCTACGACCAGTGCCCGCATGATGAGCTGACGATTATTATGAGACGGTATATGATGCGTATTGCGGAGTATTTCGCTAAGAAGGACGGATGCCTGGGGCTGATCACGGGAGAAAGTATCGGACAGGTAGCAAGCCAGACCATGCAGAGCCTCGCCGCGACCAATGACGTCTGTACGCTTCCGGTATACAGGCCTGTGATCGGGTATGACAAGCAGGAGATCGTGAATATCGCGGAGAAGATCGGGACTTATGAGACGTCCATCCAGCCTTTTGAAGACTGCTGTACGATCTTTGTGGCAAAGCATCCGGTAACCAAGCCGAATGTGGAGGTAATACGCCGGTCAGAGGAACGCTTGAGCGAGAAGATCGATGAATTGATGAAGACCGCGCTGGAGACGGCGGAGATTATAGAGATAAAGTAAAGTAAAATAAAGTAAAATAAAGTGAAATACATGAAGACGGCGGCGTAGCAGTATCGGGCAGTATACTGCCCCGCCGGAAGAATGGCAGTAAAAAAGGACGGAATCTGTCTTTGTCAGATCCGTCCGTTTTCCCGATACGCTGAGTATCCTGTTTTAAAATCTTTTTCCTGTATGCGGCCTCTACTCGCATAAGTATGACTTCAATGCTTCAAGAATAGTATCGATCTCGGCAGTATCAGCGTGGATATTCAGATCAATCGGTTTCGAAAGATCCAGACTGAAGATACCCATAATAGACTTTGCGTCGATGACATACCTTCCGGATACAAGATCGAAATCGTGGTCAAATTTAGTGATATCATTTACAAAAGATTTTACCTTATCAATAGAATTCAGAGAAATCTGTACTGTTTTCATTGGACTATACCTCCTTGTCTGTTTTGATGTTCTATACATATCTTAAGAGGAAGAAGCAAAAAAGTCAAGAAACAATTTTTCAAAGATACAAAGTAATGTCAATATGTTTGAAGAAAGGAATCCATTCAGATTATGAAAAAAGCAGCATTACACAATCTCGGATGTAAAGTGAATGCGTATGAGACGGAAGCCATGCAGGAACTTCTGAGGAAGCACGGGTTTGAGATCGTGCCGTTTCAGGAGAAGGCAGACGTGTATATCATCAATACATGTACAGTGACGAATATGGCGGACCGTAAGTCGAGGCAGATGCTGCACCGCGCCCGAAAGCAGAATCCAGAAGCCATAGTCGTGGCATGCGGCTGTTATGTCCAGTCCAGAGAGGGAGACGTGGACGGGAGCGCGGACATTGTGATAGGGAATAACCGCAAGAAGGATCTGATTGAGATACTGGAGGCATATGAGAGGATGCCGGCCCGGGAGACGGATGCCCGGGGATGCCGGCAGATGCTCGATATCAATCATACAGGGGAATATGAAGATCTGCGTCTTGAGCGCACGGCGGAGCATACCCGCGCCTATGTGAAGGTGCAGGACGGATGTAATCAGTTCTGCTCATACTGTATCATCCCCTATGTCAGAGGAAGGGTGCGCAGCCGGAACCGCGAAGATGTGGAGGAGGAAGTAGAGAGGCTTTCTTCTAACGGATACAAGGAGATCGTGCTGACGGGAATCCATCTGAGCTCTTATGGGATCGATACGGGAGACAGCCTGCAGGGGCTTATCTGCGCAATCCATGAGAATCCGGGTATCAGAAGGATACGTCTTGGTTCTCTGGAGCCGCGGATCGTCACGGAGGAATTTGTCAGAACGCTTGCGGGGCTTCAAAAGATCTGTCCGCACTTCCATCTGTCTTTGCAAAGCGGCTGCGACGCCACGTTAAGGCGGATGAACCGCCGTTATACATCCGGAGAATATTATGAGAAATGTGAACTTCTGCGGAAGTACTTCCGGCATCCGGCGCTGACTACGGATGTGATCGTGGGATTTCCCGGCGAGACGGAGGAAGAATATGCCCGGTCGAAAGCTTTCATAGAAGAGGTCGGGTTTTACGAGACGCATGTGTTCAAATATTCAAAACGGGAAGGTACGAGGGCTGCCGTCATGGAAGACCAGGTGCCGGAATCCGTGAAGGCGAAGCGGAGCAATGAACTGATCGAACTGGGACGGCGAAAACAGGCGGAATATGAAGAGACTCTGATAGGAACGGTGCAGGAGGTTCTGATTGAGGAAGAGATCTGGCATGAAGGCGAGAGATATCAGACAGGATTCACCAGAGAATATGTAAAGATTGGACAGAAAATGACCGAAAACAGAGTAAATCAAATAGTAAATGTAGAAATTAAGAGTCATTCGCAAATAATTCATTGAATTTTTTACGTCAATGGAGTAGAATGATTATGAAGTATTTTTGGAGGACGTGAGTATATGAGAGATTTAAGCAGCACACAGTTTTTTCAGGTAGAAAGCGGTCCGCAGATTCAGGCAAAAGATATACTTGAGATTGTGTACGAGGCATTGAGTGAGAAAGGTTATAATCCGGTGAACCAGATTGTTGGATATATTATGTCAGGAGATCCGACGTATATCACAAGTTACAATGGCGCGAGAAGTCTTATCATGAAGATGGAGAGGGACGAGCTGGTAGAAGAGATGCTTAAGACGTATATTGAGCACAACGGATGGGTATAATCTGTTATGAGGATTATGGGATTGGATTATGGGTCTAAGACCGTAGGCGTAGCGATAAGTGATTCTCTGGGAATTACCGCCCAGGGAATCGAGACAATTTGCCGTAAGGACGAGAACAAATTGCGTAAGACCTGTGCGCGGATCGAAGCATTGATTGAGGAATACCAGGTGGAGCGGATTGTCCTTGGACTTCCGAAGCATATGAATAATGATGTTGGGGAACGTGCGGAATTATCTATAGAATTCGGGAAGATGCTCACGCGGCGGACCGGCCTTGAGGTCGTGATGTGGGATGAGCGTCTGACTACAGTAGAAGCAGAACGGACTTTAATCGAGAGTAAAGTGAAACGAGAAGACCGCAAGAAGTATATAGACAAGATTGCGGCTGTTTTTATATTGCAGGGATATTTGGATTCCCTCGGTACATCATTGGATTAATTTCAGGTTTGCTGTGCCGCTTTATACTAATTCTTAAGGAGCATATATGGAGAAGATAAGATTCAGGTCGGAAGAGATTCAGGGAGACGTAGATTTTTTTGTGTTGGAACAGACAAAAGTGAACGGTGTATCTTACATTCTGGTCACAGATTCGGAAGAAGAGGACGCGGAATGTCTGATCCTTAAGGATAAATCAGACGAAGGGTCATCCGACAGTATCTATGAGATCGTGGAGGATGATGTGGAGCTTACGGCGATATCGAAAGTGTTTGAAGAACTGCTTGAAGATATTGAGATTGAAAGGTAATATACTATGTCCATCAGTAAAGAGAATTTTAAGAAAATGCTGAAAGAAAAAGGGCTGAAAGTAACCAATCAGCGGTTGCTTGTATTAGAGGTACTCGCAGATCATCGCGATAAGCATATGACTGCGGAAGACATCTATGAACTGGTAAAGGAAGACTATCCGGAGATAGGATTGGCTACTATTTACCGGACTGTGCAGTTGTTGCGGGAAATGCAGTTGGTGGATCGGATTAATCTGGATGACGGGTGTCTGCGCTATGAGATTAGCGATTTGTTCGACGGGGAGACAAAGCACCACCATCATCATCTGATATGTAAGACCTGTGGGAAAGTAGTCCCGTTTGAGGAAGATCTCCTGGATGAATTGGAGCGTTTGGTTGAGCAGGAGACGGGATTCCGTGTGTCAGACCACGAACTGAAGTTCTACGGACAATGCGAAGAGTGCCTGACAGGGCAGAAGTAGTACGACGGACACACGTGGAGGTGTAAATTTGAAGAAAGAAAACAACGAGAAATTGCGTATCATTCCGCTTGGAGGGTTAGAGAAGATAGGAATGAACATTACTGCTTTCGAATACGGAGACAGTATTATTGTCGTAGATTGCGGATTGGCATTCCCGGAGGACGATATGCTGGGAATCGATCTCGTAATACCGGATGTAACGTATCTGAGGGACAATATCCAGAAGGTGAAGGGGTTTGTGATTACCCATGGCCATGAGGACCATATCGGAGCGCTGTGCTATGTGTTAAGGGAGATGAACCTCCCGATCTATGCGACGAAGCTTACGATGGGAATTATTGAGAGGAAACTGACGGAGCATAATCTGCTGCGCAGTACGCGGCGGAAAGTAGTAAAGCATGGACAGTCCATTAATCTGGGACAGTTCAGGATTGAATTTATCAAGACAAATCATAGCATCCAGGATGCGGCGGCGCTGGCGATCTATTCACCGGCGGGGATTGTCGTCCATACCGGAGACTTTAAGGTAGATTATACGCCGGTATTCGGCGACGCCATTGATCTGCAGCGTTTTGCAGAGATCGGAAAGAAAGGCGTACTGGCGTTGATGTCAGACAGTACAAATGCGGAGCGGAAGGGATTCACCCAGTCGGAGCGTACGGTTGGGATTACTTTTGACCATATCTTTGCGGAGCACCAGAATACGAGGATCATCATTGCGACATTCGCTTCTAATGTAGACCGGGTGCAGCAGATCATCAATTCGGCATGTAAGTATGACCGCAAAGTTATCGTCGAAGGGCGCAGTATGGTAAATATCATACAGGTGGCCCAGGAATTAGGATATCTGAATGTGCCGGATAAGACCTTGATCGAGATCGATCAGCTAAAGAATTATCCGCCGGAGAAGACTGTATTGATCACCACCGGAAGCCAGGGCGAATCGATGGCGGCGCTGTCACGGATGGCGGCGGACGTCCATAAGAAGGTAACGATCATGCCCGGGGATACGGTCATATTCAGTTCGAACCCCATACCGGGCAACGAGAAGTCTGTCTCCAGAGTGATCAATGAGCTGTCGGCAAAGGGAGCGAATGTTATATTCTCCGACGCTCATGTATCCGGACATGCATGTCAGGAGGAGTTAAAGCTGATCTATTCCCTTGTAAAGCCGAAGTACGCGATCCCCGTACACGGCGAATACCGTCATCTCAAGGCGAACGCGGGTATTGCGATGACGCTTGGGATTCCGAAAGAGAACGTATTTATCCTGCAGTCAGGAGACGTGCTGGAGTTGTGTTCGAAAGAAGCGAAGATCGTAGATAAGGTGCATACCGGGGAGATTCTGGTAGACGGCCTTGGAGTAGGAGACGTAGGCAATATTGTGCTCCGTGACAGACAGCATCTGGCGGAAGACGGTATCCTGATTGTAGTGCTGACACTGGAAAAAGGAAGTAACCAGTTGTTGGCGGGACCGGATATCGTATCCCGGGGATTTGTGTATGTCAGGGAGTCCGAAGGACTGATGGAAGAAGCGCGCAATGTGGTGACGGACGCGGTGGAAGACTGTCTGCTTCATCAGCGGAACGCAGACTGGAGCAAGATCAAGATGGTGATCAGAGATACCATGAATGAATTTATCTGGAAGAGGACAAAGAGGAGGCCTATGGTACTTCCGATTATTATGGATGTATAGGAATCTGGTGCTTATAGAAGGCTGCTGCAAAATATGGTAATTTTACAGCAGCCTTTTTGTTACATTCCACATTTATGCAGATGAATACTTCAACCTTTTTTTGACTTTAAGGAATAATAATGATATAGTAATACTATAATAATTCTTTTTTATGGATAGGGTATTGATTATTATGGAAAAGAGAGAAAAAAGAAGTGAAATACGCAGAAAGATTATTTTAATACTTCCGTTTATATTGGTTTTCAGTATACTGGGAGGTGTTGTTTTTTCCGTGTCCAGGAAGATATCGATAGAGATGTCTGAGGCAGCGATCGATAATCTGAGTGAGAGTCTGGGGCTGATCAGCAATACTTTAGAAACTATTTTAAGTAAAGAAGCCGAGTTCCAGAAACTGATCGCGCAGGAGCTGGTGGAATCTGAAGATCCTGAGAAGTTCATTCTTTCTTATGAACGGAATTCTACGATGGTGAAGATATCGCTGATACAGTCGGGAGAGACGGAAGGAGTTTCAAATACCGGAGAAGCGTTTTCTGAGGAGGAACTGGATTTTTCGGCAGGGAATAAAGTAGACGATGATTTACTACTGTCCCAGTCATATATTAATGATATGGGAACATGGGCATACACCATGAAGTGTCCGATTATAAAAGAAGATGATGAGATCGCGACGCTTTATATCGAATATATCTATGATTCTTTTGACGATGCGCTGCCGGACAAATTTTACAATAACAGCGCGAAACTGTATCTTATGGATGCCGGAAACGAAAGGTTCGTGTTAAAGCCCAAGGGGATCGGAGAACGGGATGCCGGCCATATGAATCTGGATAATTTTTATTATGCCAATAAGATTATGGAAGAGAATATCCGCAGGGAGATTGCCGACAGCATAGAGGAAGGGAAGGACGTCTTGTTTTATCATGATATCCAGAATGAAGATTCCCTGATCTATATGTGGTCCGTCAATGAGGGAGCGATCTACCTGATCGGTTATGTGCCGGTTCAGGCGATACAGCGGGAGGGCGACGCTGTCAATCAGAATATATTCATCGTTGTGACTGTCATGCTGGTTACTTTTTTTGGGAGCTGTGCTTTCTACTTGTTCTTTGAAAGACAGCAGAACAGGATCCGGCTGGAGAGGGAGGAAGAAAGGGAGGTTCATAACCGGCAGTTAAAGGAGGCTTTGCAGACGGCGCAGATCGCCAATAATTCCAAGACCACGTTTCTTTCAAATATGTCCCATGATATCCGTACTCCGATGAATGCGATCCTGGGATTTGCGACGCTGCTTGCCAAAGATGTGGATGACCCGGAAAAGGTACGGGAATATACGAAGAAGATTAAGGCTTCCGGACAGCATCTTCTGAGTCTGATCAATGATGTCCTGGATATCTCCAAGATTGAGAGCGGGAAGGTCGTACTCACGATCGGAGAGTTTGCGATGAATGATCTGATCGCTTCTATTGACGCGATCATCCGTCCGGCGGCGAAAGCAAAGAAACAGTCGCTCGACATCGCGGTGACAGGGATCAAACATGAGAATCTGGTCGGCGATGAGACCCGGCTGAATCAGATACTGATCAATCTTCTGTCCAATGCTGTCAAATATACCCAGGAGGGCGGGAATATATGGTTCCGTATTATAGGGCTGAGTCCGCTTTCAAGCCAGTACGAGCGTGTCCGGAT
>CANODD010000124.1 GCA_947564705.1 uncultured Dorea sp.
ACTGGAGGTCGGACAGGCATTCGGGATTATCCGGGAGAATGCCGGAGCATGGAAGGTGGATATGGAACGGATCGTGGTACAGGGAGCTTCGGCGGGAGGACATCTTGCCGCATGTTACGGCGCTTTCTGGGATCAGGATTTCCTGCAGGCAGGAGCGAAAGGGCAGAAAGAGGCAGGAAAGCCGAGAGGGATCATGCTGAGTTATCCGGTGATTACCGCAGATCCGAAGTATGCGCATATGGGAAGTTTTAAGTGTCTTTTGGGGGAAGATTACGAGGCGCAGGCAGAAAAGGTGTCGGTCGAGAAGCAGGTGACAAGGGCGATGCCGCCTTGTTTTATCTGGCATACCATGGAAGATAATACGGTGCCGGTGGAGAATTCTCTGATGCTGGCGGCGGAGCTTCACAGGCAGGGGCTCCCGGCCGAACTTCATATCTTTCCGGAGGGAGAGCATGGTCTGAGTCTTGCAAGTCCTGTTGTGGAACGCGAGAACGGACAGGGAATTCAGGCGGAGTGCGCGAGATGGATTGAACTGGCGGACGCATGGCTTGAGAGGTTATTCGAATAGTAAATCTAACTAGATAAGAAAAGGAGTGTCAGGCATTATGAACAAGAAACCAACGGTACTGATGATATTGGATGGCTATGGATTGAACGAGAAAACAGAAGGGAACGCAGTGGCGGAAGGTAAGACTCCGGTTATGGATAAGCTGATGGCAGAGTGTCCTTTTGTCAAGGGAAATGCAAGCGGTATGGCGGTAGGACTTCCGGACGGACAGATGGGAAATTCCGAAGTAGGGCATCTGAATATGGGCGCGGGACGCATCGTGTATCAGGATCTTACCAAGATTACGAAGTCGATTCAGGACGGAGATTTCTTCGAGAATCCGGCGCTGCTTGCAGCATGTGAGAACGTAAAGAAGAATGACAGCTCCCTTCACATGTACGGGTTAGTATCCGACGGCGGTGTACACAGCCACAATACACATATTTATGGTCTTCTTGAGCTGGCAAAGCGCCAGGGAATTGAGAAAGTGTATGTACATTGCTTCCTGGACGGCCGTGATACGCCTCCGGCTTCCGGTAAGGAATATGTGGAACAGCTTGTGGCCAAGATGGAGGAGATCGGCGTCGGCGAAGTGGCGACGGTGATGGGACGTTACTATGCGATGGACCGTGATAACCGCTGGGACCGCGTGGAGAAGGCTTACCGCGCTATGGTTTACGGCGAAGGAGAGACGGCGGCAAGCGGACCGGAGGGAATCCAGGCATCCTATGATAAAGACACTACGGATGAATTTGTGCTTCCTACCGTTGTGACGAAGGACGGCGCGCCGGTTGCGACGATCAAGGATAATGATTCTATCATCTTCTTTAATTTCCGCCCGGACCGCGCAAGAGAGATCACAAGAACATTCTGTGACGACGGATTCACAGGATTTGAAAGAGGAGAGAGAGTAAAGACCACATATGTATGCTTCACAGAATACGATGTGACGATCGAGAATAAACAGGTGGCTTTTGTAAAGGAAGAGATTACGAATACATTCGGCGAGTTCCTTGCCGCCAACGGAAAGAAACAGGCGCGTATCGCCGAGACAGAGAAGTACGCGCATGTCACCTTCTTCTTCAACGGCGGTGTGGAAGAGCCAAACGAGGGAGAGAACCGTATCCTTGTGAAGTCTCCGAAAGTGGCGACTTATGACTTGAAGCCGGAGATGAGCGCTTATGAAGTGTGCGATAAGCTGACAGGGGCGATCCGTTCCGGTGAATATGATGTGATCATCATTAATTTTGCAAATCCGGATATGGTAGGACATACCGGTGTAGAGTCTGCCGCGATCAAAGCAATTGAAGCGGTTGACGAGTGTGTAGGAAAGGCTGTGGACGCAATCAAAGAAGTGGACGGGCAGATGTTTATCTGTGCGGATCATGGCAATGCGGAGCAGTTGATCGATGAGGAGACAGGCGAGCCTTTTACCGCTCATACTACGAATCCGGTTCCGTTTATCCTGGTTAACGCAGATCCGGCTTATAGTCTCAGAGAAGGCGGATGTCTGGCGGATATCGCACCGACACTGATCGAGCTTATGGGAATGGAGCAGCCGAAAGAGATGACAGGAAAGAGCCTGCTTACCAGATAATTTGTCTGTGTGGAAATATGCCCGTTTGACTCGTTGCTTGCGGGAATAAAAAGGTATAGGTATAGGGACAGGGAGGCATGTATGCATATTGTAATTGTGGAAGACGACGCGGTTATCCGGCAGGAATTGAAGCTTCTTCTGGAGAATGCGCTGTATCAGGTGACGGCTCTTTCGGATTTTTCAGACGTCGCCTCTTATGTGCTTGACATCCTTCCTGATCTCGTGCTTCTGGACCTGAATCTTCCGGAGGAATCCGGGTTTGATATCTGTACGAAGATACGGGCAGGTTCGGAAGTACCGGTGATCTTCGTGACCAGCCGGACGGATTCTATGGATGAACTTACGGGAATCTTAAAGGGCGGGGACGACTATATCACCAAACCATTTCAGGCACCGATTCTTCTGGCGAGGATAGCGGCGGTCTTAAAGAGGACGCGGCGGGAAACAGAGCAGGAGAGTATGAAGCTTACGCACAGAGGCGTTACGCTGGATATTGCCAGAGGCGTGGTGGGCTATGGAAAAGGGAAGGCTGAACTTTCGAAGAATGAACTGAAGATTTTGCATCTTTTGTTCCAAAGGAAGGGAGAAATTGTTCCGCGCTCAGAGATAATAGAATATCTGTGGGATAATCAGATATTTATCGACGACAACACGCTGAGTGTCAATATCACGCGCATCAGGGGGAAACTTGAAGAGATCGGAGTCAGGAACCTGATCGAGACGAAACGTGGGATGGGGTATCGGATATGCGAATCATGGAATATATAAGGGATAAGATCCTGCTTCTTGTACTGCATGCGTGCTGCATGCTGCTGCTGGCAGGATTTTTGTATGCTACGGGATATGAGAGGGCATACTGTGTATTGATTCTGATCTTCTGGATTCTTATACTGGCGCTGTGGATTTGGTGCGGATATTACGGCAGGAGGCGGTATTTCCGAGAATTAGAGGCAACTGTGGAGCGGATGGATCAGAGATACCTGCTGGGGGAACTGATGCCGGTATCTCACAGGCTTGAGGATCGGTTGTACAGAGAACTTATCCGGATATCGAATAAGTCTGTGATCGAGAGAATCCGGCAGATCGAGGATGAGCAGAAAGAATATCGGGAATATATTGAGAGCTGGGTACATGAGATTAAGGCTCCGATTACCAGTATTGATCTGATATGCGAGAACAGCCAGAGTATTTTTCGGGATCAGAATTATAAGGAACGATGGGGCAGAGTCCGGCTGGAAAACCAGAAGATTGAGAATTATGTGGACCAGGCGCTGTATTTTGCGAGATCGGAGGAGGTATATAAGGATTATGTCATCCGAAGGACGTATCTGCAGGAAACGGCGGTAGTAGTCTTGAAGAGAAATAAGCATTATCTGATTCAGAGCCGGGTGCAGGCGGAGGTGGATTGTAAGGATACCGCGTATACGGATCAGAAGTGGATTCTCTTTATTCTGAACCAGCTTGTGCAGAACAGCGCGAAATATCGGAGGGAAGAGGATGCGTGGATCCGGATCTACACCGAACGGTACGCGTGCAGGGCGAAGGAGCATCCGGCGGACGGTGAGGCGGCGGGTTACGGCTATGGAGTGAGGCTGATCGTGGAAGACAATGGGATCGGTATCAGTAAGGACGAGATCGGGCGCGTGTTCGAGAAAGGATTTACGGGGAGCAACGGGCGTATGAGGGAACGTTCTACCGGGATGGGACTTTATCTTTGCAGGAAGCTGTGCGGGAAGCTTGGGGCTGTGATCTATGCAGAGTCCGGGGAAAATGAAGGGACAAAGGTGATATTGGAATTTCCGGAGAGCAGGTATATTATGAAATGATACTGTGGCAGTGAATAAAAGCTTTACACCACAATTACTGATTGATATAATAAAAGTACCAAAATAAACGACATTTATAGAAAGTAGGTGAAAAAATGTCAGATAAAGAATTATTGCAAAAGAATGTTGAAGAGTTTGCAAGGTTGCAAAATTATATGTTAGCGTCTGAGAAAGATTCGCCGTCGTATAAGTTAATGAAAGAGAGGTATATTGAATTAAAGGTTATTTTAACATCATCCGGCATTAACCTCACGGAATTAGACAGAGTAAAAGAGTAACCCGTTCATTGCAAGGTGCAAAGTCTTTTGTTTTATATTATGAAAGACTTTGCATCTTTTTTTGAAGTACTTTTTTGAAAATTGTCTGGGTGGCAGTTACCTTTCAAAACTGTAAGAAAACTTTAAGGACAGACGATACCACATATACGGAGAATCTGCTAAAGTAAAGCTGACAGACGAGCGGAAGACCGGTAATATCATTACCGCAGGATTTGACAGAAGGGAGAGACGGTACATGAGAGATTATATCCGTGTATGTGATGTGGAGAAGTATTACGGCAATGCATCAAATGTGACGAAAGCGATCGACAGGGTCAGCTTTACCGTAGCGCAGGGAGAATTTGTAGGAGTCATGGGAGCCTCCGGCTCCGGGAAGACGACGCTTCTGAATATGCTCTCGACGATTGACCGTGTGACGGCGGGACATATCTGGTATGGAGATACGGATATCGCCGAGATGAAAGAGAATGCCCTTGCCGAGTTTCGGAAGGAGAATTTGGGTTTTGTGTTTCAGGACTATAATCTCCTGGATACACTGACGATCGAGGAGAATATCATCCTTGCCATGACGCTTCATAAGGCAGGGAAGAGAGAGATCAGGGAGAGGTGTGATGAGATGCTGCGCCTGCTCCGTATCGAGGATATCCGGGATCAATTTCCATATCAGGTGTCGGGAGGGCAGAAGCAGCGCTGCGCGTGCGCCAGGGCCTTAATCAACCGTCCGCGGCTGCTGCTGGCAGACGAGCCTACCGGCGCGTTAGATTCCAGATCTTCCCAGACTCTTCTTGAAACCTTCACAGATATGAACCAGAAGATGAAAGCAACCATTCTTATGGTTACTCATGACGCATTTTCTGCAAGCTATTGCAGTCGGATTCTTTTTCTGAAAGACGGCAGGATATTTCATGAGTTGATTCGGGGGTCAAAGAGCAGGCGGGAGTTTTTAAACGAGATTCTTGACGTGCTGGCTCTGACAGGAGGTGAAGGAAGCGATGATCGGTAAGCTTGCTTTTCGGAATGTCAGACGTTCTGCCAGAGATTATCTGGTATATTTTCTTACGATGACTTTTGTAACAGCGTTAATGTTCGCTTTCAACAGCCTGATATTTACCAAAGATATAGAAGAGATGTTCGAGGTCGCCGGACTGATGATGGCGCTGATCGGACTGGCGACGTTTTTTATCGTATTGATCGTAGCATGGCTGATCAATTATATGGTACGCTTTATGTTGGAAAAGCGGAGCAGAGAATTCGGGATTTATCTTTTGATCGGCATGAGGAAGAAGGAGATTGCCCGTCTCTATCAGAGGGAAAATATGTTGCTGGGGGCGTGTGCTTTCCTTATCGGGATGGTTCTTGGAGTTTTGCTTCAGCAGGTAATTCTGGCGATTCTATACAGCATGATCCGGATAAAATATGACCTGCATATGGAATTCAATCAATACTGCATTCTGATGACGTCAGGCTGTTATGCCGGATGCTATCTTCTGGCGCTTTTCCGCTGCGGCAGAAGATTTCGGAAGATGAATATACGGGATCTGATGGAGGTTCAAAAAAAGAATGAAGAGGTGAGGGAATCCCATGAGCAGTTCAAGAAGTGGCTGTTTCCGGTATCTGTCGGTTTCCTTGCGCTCTTTGCGGCTTTTATCTTCCTCGGCGGGATAAAAGGGGGCGGGCAGCTTCTGTTCTTTCTTGTGGGCCTTGTGCTGGTGATCTATCTTTTTTATATCGGGCTCTCCGCATGGATTATCTGTTATGTGCGAAAGAGGGGAAATGCGGTCTATCGCGGACAGAACCTGTTCCTGCTGCGCCAGTTCTCATCGAAGCTTAAGACTATGAGTTTCACGATGGGGACATTAACGGCATTGTTTACAATTGCTTTTTTGGGCTGTACCGTGGCTATGATGTTCAGTGATTACCAGAATAAGCTTCTGGATGTCAAATTTCCCTTTGACGTGCAGGTCAACAGCGGGGATGCGGAGGATGATTTTGCGGATGAAATTCAGCTTATCGGAGAAGAGGCGGAGATCCTGGATGCGTTCGCTTACCGTATCTATGCGAATGTTCCCGAAGATGCCCTGACAGATTTGCAGGATTCTCTTTCTGCCGGCCAGACGGACGGCTGTGAGGAAAAGGTGCAGTCTGCAGATACGGACGGCTGCAAGGAAAAGGTGCAGCCTGCAGATGCGAACGGCTGCAAGGAAAAGGTGCAGTCTGCAGGTACGGACGGTTATGCAAGGCGGCCGGATCAGGTCAATATCTGGCTGAGTACCAATCTTAAGGTCTTCGGGAAGATGTACCTTCAGGAAGACGGAAGTCCGGATATTGAGAAGATTAAGAAGGACAGCGGTGGGGTTTACTGCTATTATGATACTTATATGAAGCTGTCGGATTATAACCATCTGCGGCGGATGCTTGGTTATCCGGAGGTTTCGATTTGGGATAATGAGTATCTGATCCATGTGAAGGAGCGGATTCAGAATGAAGTTGACACGTTATCGGAGGATGTTATAATCGAGGGAAGCCAGGGGGAACTGAAATTTGCAGGCTATTATTCGGAGCCGTTTTCCCAGGACGGACATAACGGCGGCGATTATGTGGTGGTTATTCCTGATTCCCAGGCGCAGCAGCTTGTGCCGTACTATTCAGAGCTGGCTGTGGATATTGAGGGCGAAGCGCCTGCAGGACTGGGGAATCATCTGGATGATCTGAACGGTTCAGATGACGAGGAGGAAGAAAGTGAGGATGCTGAAGAAGATCAGGACATCGCGGGGCACAGAGCGATGAGTGAGAACAGTTGCTGCGGTTCGGATACGATTATCGTAATGTCGGTGGAGAATATGGTGCGGGATAATCTGATTCCGGAGACCAGGTATATGTTATCGACACTGATTTTCCCATGTTTTTATGTGGGCCTGGTGTTCTTATGTGTTGCTCTGACGGTGTTATCCGTCCAGCAGCTTAGTGATTCTGCAAAGTATAAATTCCGGTATTCAGTGCTTAGAAAATTAGGGATGAACAGGCGGGAGATCGGCAGAGTGATATGGAAGCAGCTTGTATGTTATTACTTATGTCCGGTACTCCTTGCCGTGGTGATCGGCGGCAGCATATCGGTATTCATGAGCGGAAAGTTTATCTTCTATACGGGGATACATTCGGCGGTGTTCTATTATTTCGGTCTGTCTTTCCTGTTGTTCTTTGGAATCTATTTATTGTATTTTATCACGACATATGTAAGCTTCAGACGGAATGCAGGGGCGGAAGATTAATTATAACTGTAAGGGGAGATGCCACTCGTGGGCCTGCCGGGAAATGACCAGGAAGCTCAAGTGCTGTGAGCGGCGATGTAGAAGCCGGGCGCAGCGCTTGAGTCTTTGCACCGAGGAAGTTGATTTCTAATATCATCCAGAAGAAAATGATGCTTCATTCCCGATTGCTTTTTATACCTAATTTGTCGAACGATTTAAATTGACATCTATTCATATTTATATCATTATAGAATCAAGAATACGAGAATGGAGTCATATATTTGGCGAAAAGAGTGTATTTTGTATATCTATGACAGAATGAGGTGATATGAACATGAATAACAGCATGAAGGGAAGCATGGAGGCGCTCAGCTCCATGCAGGTTACATCCGACACAGAAGGACAGGATATCCAGAGCAAGACGATCCTGTGCCATCCGGAGGTAT
>CANODD010000125.1 GCA_947564705.1 uncultured Dorea sp.
GCATTCTCCATCACATCTCCTATGTAACAAGAACCAATCCCAAGACTCTCTGCCGCCGTAACCGCATTTTGCGCCGCAATCAACGCATCCTCCGTCGCCAGCAGAAGATCCCCCGCCCCGGGCTTTCGCGGCGACAAGCCCGCCTCCCGGTAGAACGACAGCCATTTCCGGCAATCCGCACAGAACACAAGTACCAATTTCCCTTTCGCAATAAATGCCTGATGGTCGCAGAGTTCCGCCAGCTTCTCCTTCTTACCCTGATCTGTAATGTCCAGAATCGTATAAAGCAGCTGACATCCCGCAGACGGCGCCTGCAGCGCGGCATGCAAGATCAACTCCCTGTCCTCCGGGGAAATAGGTTCCTCCGTATATATACGCACCGATTTTCTTGCATACAAATTTTCCACAATGTTATTCATCTGATTGTCCTCCTATCTTAAAAATACTGCCGGAAATCCTTCTCTGCATACCAATACTCCATCATACAGGCAGAACCTCCCTCAACAAAATTCCACATTCCCTTGGATATCTCTTCACATACTTTCATCTTTTCAAATATTGAGCTGCCGCTTCCCCATATCTCGGTATTCGGAGGGCGCCATATGGTAATGCTTCTGAAAATACCGGCTGAAATACAGCGGATTTTCGAAGCCGCATACGTTAGAGATCTTGCTGATATTATAGTTGGTAGAGCTTAAGAGCTCCTTCGCATGATTCAGCCGCACTTCATTGATATATTTCTTGGGAGTCAGGCCGGTATATCGTGAGAATTCCTTGATAAACCAGCTTGTACTTGTTCCGTAGCATCTTGCAAGCTGCTCGATGACCAGATCCTGATAGTAATTCTGATGGATGAACTCAAGAATCTCTTCCATCTCGGCGTTATAACCATTCCGATTCCGGCTTGCCTGTTTCCTGGCTTCACGGGCAAGAAGCCAGACCAGTTCCTGGCTTTTCAGGTTTGCAATCTGGAGATAACCCGGCTGCTTCATACTTAACTCACGGATAATTCCTTCGAATAAAGCCGGGATGTAGGACGCCATGCCGGTATCTATGATCTGCCGGTCTAATCCGGCTTCCCTTAGCAGTCCGGGGATATCATTTCCGGAGAAGTGCAGCCAGTAGAATTGTGCATTCTCGGAGTAGCGGAAGAAATATTGCTGTATCTCATAGGGGTAGTAGAGCACGGTACACCCTTCATCCAGCACGACTTCCCTGTTATCCAGTATGAAATGGCCCTTTCCCTGATGAATATAGATGATCTGAAAATCCTTTCTGCCGTTTTGCCGGTCTGTATTCAGGTTCTTGCCGCAGTTCACAGAAACCTTGCCGCAGCTGTGGACCAGAAAGGGCAGATTCACGTTATAGCTGTCAAGATCCTGGTCATATAAATATGCTGAGTATAGTAGCATGTATGATTCGCCTCCGACTGATATGTCTGCACCCCTGATACGAATGGGGGTGACAGGCAGCTTCAATTTTGTCTATATTTCAGATTATAAAGGATATTCCAATAAGGTCAATGCTTTTCTATAATTTGATTAATATTTTATGAGAGGAGAGAAAGCTATGAAAAAATCTTATTGGATCAAATTTTCCCTGCTGGAGATATCATACTGGGGCTTTCATGCTTCGTTTATTGGTTTTCTGATGTCTTATCTGCTGTCGAAAGGGATTACCAATACGATGGTAAGTATATTTATGGCTTCTTATTTACTGGCGGCATTCGTGGGATCATTTGTATGGGGGATGGTCTGCGACCGGCTGCATACGAACAGGAAAGTATCGATCATGTGTTTCCTGGCAGCGGGAGCGGTGATGTATTTGATTTATTTTTCCTATGATAACATACCGATGCTTGCCGTATTATATCCAATGATAGGATTCGTGTCTCTGCCCCATGCAACCAACATAGATTCCTGGCTTCTGTTGATCTGTGAGAACAATCTCTCAATCTATGGGAGAATACGCTGTCTGCCGTCGCTTTTTTTCGCGGTTACGTCGTTTGTGCTTGGAAGGATGATCTCCGATTTTGGGTATTCTCTTATGCTGGTTTTTGGAACTATATTTCTGCTTATGGGTATTGCGGCGGCGTCTGTACTTCCGGAGGGCAGGGATGCAGTGAGGGATAAGGGGAATGATACTGCGGGCTTTAAGTTAAGCTCCTTGAATCAGGTCTTTGCAAGCGGTTCCTACCGTTATATGATCGTGGTATTGTTCTTTGTGGGTCTTGCGATCGCACCGGTAAATAATCTGAAAATGCCGCTTCTGGAAAACGTCGGAGGAACAGTCTCGGATCTGGGAATAGACGGGTTTATATGTGCTGTTGTACAGGTGCCGTTTATTGCGCTGGCGGACAGGATAGAACGATACTCCCTCCGCTTTCGCTACGTGCTGCTTGCGGGTCTTCCGTTTCTGACTTTGCTGCTGGCATTTTACGCCGTTTCGCCGGTTATGATCTTTGCGGGGTCATTTCTCTATAATATGGGCGTTGGAATCTTGATCCCCACAATGAGAAGTGTTACGGAGAGAAATGTTTCTCCTGCTTACCGCAATCTGGGACATAATATTGCGGATGCGATATACAGCAGTTTAACTGGTATCATCAGCCTGCTGTACTCCGGACTGGTGATGGATCTGTACGGAGTGAGGAGTCTGCTGATGATCTGTCTGCTGATTGTTCTGATACCGGTTATTATGACTTGCGGCAAATCGTTCTCCCGGATGCCGGTTCCGTGCAGGTGTGACGGCGGGAAGCACGGCGTTTCACCATAGTTGTCGGCGTCGAATATTAAGATGATTGTATAGTATTGTGATTTATATGAGAAAAACAGTGTCTTGCAGAAAAGTGTAAGGCACTGTTTTGTATAAGAAAATCTTGAAAGGTATATCATCTGTTAAATTAATGTTTTAAGGCTATCATGTTACATCGGCTCCATAACTCCTCTTTATATCGAAATATATTTTTATCAAGCGCTCTTTCAACAAAGCCTACTTTTTCATAACATTGCTTCGCCGGAGTATTTTCAGGGAATACATTCAGTTGAACGGCTTCTGCGCCGGTTATCTGAAAGGCATATTGAAGAGCCAGATGCAGCATTTCTTTTCCGTATCCCTTTCCCCGCTTTGTCTTATCGACTACGATGAATTTGAGAAATCCGACATTATCTTCCGTATTGACTGAATAACAGAAAAAACCTACTGCTTGTCCGTTATCTTCGGTTGCCACGTAAGCGCTGTCCGTCCGTTCTATTGAACTTTTTTCTAAAAAAGCATGGAAAGATTCCGGTGTGAGAGGATAGGGAAAGAGATTTGCACACCAAAAGGCATGGGCTTTTTCGCTGTCAATCCATTTTGATAAATATTCGTAATCCTTGTCTGGTATATATGGCCGAATCCGCATAAATGAAATGTCCTTTCTTTGATATAGATATCCTTTGTTTTCTTTCTATATTCTAGTATAATTCTGATAATATGGCAATAAAAAACGGGTAGAAATTGATAGAGTAAAAGGAGAAAGATTGCGGACAAAATGGATGTGTGTTAAGATATTATACAGATGATTTCCGGAAGAAATGAAGTGTTATGAGCTTGATAATAGGCCGTCTATGCGGAAATCGGAATGATCTGACATAGATGATATGGGCGATATGGAAATAACAGGAAAGACAGACGGTTGGCAAATAAGTAATAATAAAGAGGAAGTAAGATGGCAAGTATTAGGGAAGTAGCGCAGGAAGCAGGCGTTGGAGTCGGAACGGTATCACGGGCGTTGAATGGATCGGGCTATGTCTCGCCGGAGACGAGGAAGAAGATTGAGAAGGCGGCGAAGAAGCTCAAATACACTCCGAATGAGCTGGCAAGGAATCTTTACCATAACAAGACGGGAATCGTAGGTGTGATCGTGCCTGATCTGGAGCATCCCTTTTTTTCGGCCCTGGTTAAGCATATCGAGATGGAACTGTATGAACAGGGATATAAGACGATGATCTGTAATACCGTAGGTATCAGCAGACGGGAACAGGAATATCTGGATATGCTTGAACGGAACATGGTGGATGGGATCATAACGGCGTCTCACGGTCTTGAGGTTGAGGAATACCGGAAGCAGGTGAAACCGATCGTGTCTATTGACCGTGACCTGGGAGCGCAGATTCCGCTGATAGGGTGCGACCACGCGAAGGGCGGAAAGCTGGCGGCCGAACTGATGCTTAAGGCACAGCGAAAAAAAGTGTTTCTTGTCTCGGGAATATCCCCTAAAGTGATGGCGAATGACCGGTATGTTACTTTTATGAAAGTATTGGAAGAAAATGGAGTGACTGTGCTGCAGGAAGTGATGGAGTGGAATATATTTAGCTGGGACGCTCATTATCATATGGCGGAAGAGATATTTCGGCTGCACCCGGATATCGACGGGATATTCGGGGGAGACCTGGCTGCGCTGGCCTGCCTGAATGCGGCGCAGAGAAGGGGGATTCGGATTCCGGAAGATATCTCCATCGTCGGTTTTGACGCCATGACGCCGTCCAATATGGTATATCCGCAGTTAACGGCTATTAGGCAAAACGTAGAATTATTGGCGGAGGTTTCCGTGAATACGCTTCTGGATATGGTGGAACAGCGGAAAAATGTTCCTCATCGGCTGATTTTGGATGTAGAAATACAGCGCGGCGGAACAGCGTAAGGAAGATTCTTTGGTAAAATTGTAAAAAAACCGGGAGTTATATTTGTTGAAAATAGATAAGAAAAAGTAGAGTGAGAAGATTTTGTACAAAATGCACAATACAAAATCTTCTTTTTTTGTAGATAAGAGAAAAATAACGATAGGGAATTGACAATTTGTATGATACGTACTATAATTCCTAACATGGAACGGGTTCCATAATAAACAAATAATAACAGCGAAAATACAGATAAAAATCCTAATATATAAAGATATAGTTAAATGGAAACGGTTTCACATATAATTTAAAAGTGTATAAATAATCCAAATAAACAGAGGATGATTCAGCCTCGCAGACAGAGCGGTTTTACCGCAGCAAGGTGCGCCTTGGAAAATAGTTATACAAGAAAGGATGGGACGGATGAATACAGGAAAGTATACAAAGTTGGAAATATTTGCAAGAGCTTTGCATGCCGAAGGGAGTGTCAGGGTGATTTCCGGAGGCGGAGAGTGCCGGAGGTTTCCCGGAGGAAAGGCATACTACAAATGGATAAAAGTACCGGTGGAGAAGAATACGGAGTATGAGATTGTATGTGAAGAGTGTCAGGTTTCTATTTGTTATCTGAGTGATTGCGAGAACCTTCTGGAGGAAGGGGTCTGCTATCTGGAACAGGATGAGAACGGAAGATTTATAAAGAAGGAAGAGAAGGACTGGTACGATTCTCCGATCCGGGAGGCATATCATTTTACACCATGGAAGAACTGGATCAATGACCCGAACGGACTGTGTTGGTTTCAGGGGTATTACCATATGTTTTATCAGTTTAATCCGCATGGCCAGAAGTGGTCTCATATGTATTGGGGGCATGCGGCCAGCAAGGATTTGATCCATTGGACGCATCTTCCGGTGGTGTTAGAGCCTCAGGAGGAGATTCTTAACCGTCCCGGCGAGTTATCGGGCGGCGCGTTTTCCGGTTCGGCGGTGGTACAGGAGGATGAGGTTATCTTCTATCTGACCCGGAGTATGGGTCCTCCTGTTGACGGAGAGCAGACGCGGCAGCAGCAGTGGATGATGAAGAGCGGCGATATGCTGCATTTTACAGAAGAGAAGCTGGTAATCGCCGGGGGACCCGCAGGAGCCTCCTATGATTTCCGTGATCCCAAGGTGATGCGGGCGGACGGAAAGTGGTATATGGTGCTTGGAAGCGCCCTGGATGAAAAGGCTGCGATCCTTTTGTATGAGTCGGAGGATCTGGAACGGTGGAATTACAGAGGGCCGCTGCTTGTGGAGGAAGAAGAAGGAATTCGCTGTGTAGAATGTCCGGATTTTATGGAGCTGGACGGGAAATACCTGGCAATCGGCGCCTTGATGCATCATCAGGATCCCTTTGGGAGATATCAGATGAGCAGATATTATGTGGGAGATTTTGCCGAAGGTGTATTTACAGAAGAGAGCAGAGGCTGGTTTGACTTCAGCAGCAATTGCTATGCGATGCAGAGCTTTGAGCATGAGGGGCGGAGGATCAGTATCGGGTGGATCTCTGATTTCTACGGGGAACATCTGGAAGTGGAGAACGGTGTCTGCGGGAGCATGACGATACCCAGGGAAATGCATATCAGAGATAACCGGCTGTACCTGACTCCGGTGAAGGAGATGGAAGCTCTGAAATCAGGAATCTTGTATCAGGGACAGGAAGAAGAGATATGTCTTAAGGGTATCATTCCCAATACATATAAGGCTGAGTTGGAATTTACCAAAGATATTCCATTTTCCATATGCCTGTCTGAGAATGACGGCAGCAGGATGATGCTTGTGAACGATGAGAAGGGGCTCCGGCTTACGACTCACGGAGTGAAGAGCGAGCATATTACGTTCCCTGCGGATGTAGAGCGGGTAGAGAAGCTTGAGATATTCGTTGACCGCCGCACGGCTGAGATATATGTAAATGACGGAGAGGCGGCAGGAACTAAGTTGTTCTATGACACATCGGACCAGGGATGTTTCATATTACATACAGACACACCTGAATGTATCAAGAGGGCAGAAGTTTTCTGCATGAGATCAATCTGGGAGAGATGAGAAAGGAGCGAGAAAGATGAGAAAAAGAGCAGTTGCAGTCTTGCTCGCGGCCGTGATGGTATCAGGTGCTTTCACGGGATGCGGGAAGACGAAGGAGCGGGTGAACGAGGAGGGTGAATCGGTGATAACCGTATGGAGCCCCAGCGATGAACCGGCGATCGAGGAATGGTGGGTTGAGAAGATCGAAGAATTCAACAAGGAGCATGAAGGAGAGATCGAGCTGCGCCGGGAGGCTATTGTGCGTGCGGATTCTTATGCGTATGAGGATAAGGTCAATGCGGCGATCACGTCTAACGACCTGCCGGACATCCTGTATGTGGACGGACCGAACGTTTCGATCTACGCGGCAAATGAAGTGACGCTTCCTCTTGATGATTTATTCTCGGAGGAGGAATGGGGAGATTTCTTTGACTCCTCGAAACAGCAGAATACATATGGAGGGAATATCTACGCGGTGGGCGCTACCGAAAGTTCCGTGGCGCTGTACTATAATAAGGATATGCTCGATGAGGCCGGTATTGATATCCCGGAGGACAAGGAGGATGCCTGGACATGGTCAGAATATTATGAGGCGGCAAAAAAGCTGACGAAGGACGGAGTAGTGGGAACGAACATCATCATGGATAAGGGTGAAGGCCTGTCCTATGTACTGGAACAGTTCTGGATATCCAACGGGACGGATTTTGTCAATGAGGACGGAAGTTCCGCAGAAGGATATCTGAACAGCGCCGAGGGCGTGGAAGCGGCGAAGTTCTTAAACAGTCTGATAGAGGATGGATATGCCAATATCGACCCGATCCAGAAGGAATTCCACAACGGAAAAGCGGCGACGATGCTCGGAGGTTCCTGGGAGGTGGCGACTTTGGAGAAGGATTACCCGGATCTGAACTGGGGAGTTACGTATTTCCCGGTGGCGGACGGGGACGGGATCTTAACCTCTCCTACCGGCGACTGGGCGGCGTCTGTTACGAAGAATGTACAGGACATGGACGCGGTAAAAGAAGTGATGAGGTTCTTGTTCTCGGAAGATAATGTAACGACTTATGCGCAGGCGATCTCAAAACCGCCGACAAGAATCTCAAGCTATGATGTCCTGACGGAGTACAATGAATATCCTCGCTCCATTTTCAAA
>CANODD010000126.1 GCA_947564705.1 uncultured Dorea sp.
TAAGGGGATACGGTTACATGAAGAGTAAAATGTATGAAAAGCAGCTTCGGGAAAGGGAAAAGAGTTATGAATATAGAGAACAGGCAGAAGAGTGAAAAAGAGAAAAGAAAAGCGGAAGGTTCCGTGGTTGAGACGGTTCATATTGTACGGCCCAATCATCTGAATGGGGCAGAGCGTCTCTTTGGAGGTATCCTGATGCAATGGATCGACGAAGTGGCGGCGCTTGCGGCAAAACGTCACACCCATAGAAACGTAATCACTGCATCTGTAGATAATCTCAGTTTTTTAAAGGGAGCATACCAGAAGGATGTGATTGTCATCCGGGGAAAGGTAACCTATGTGGGGCGGACGTCCATGGAGGTCAAAGTAGATTCTTATGTAGAGAATATAGACGGGGAAAGAATTCTGATCAACCGGGCGTTTTTTACCATGGTAGCGCTGGACGACTATGACAGGCCGGTAGAGGTGCCGGGCTTAGAGCTTACGACAGAAGAAGAGAGACAGGAGTGGGAGAAGGCGAAACTGAGGCGGGAGATGAGGATACGATGCAAAGAAGAATTTTAAAATTCGATGCAACCAAAGAGGGAAGCAGTGCGTCTAATAAGTGTAAATCATTTTCATGAACCGCACATGAATGACAGGAAGACGGTCATTTGTGTGTCTGGACAGCAGAAAGGAGGAGGGCACATGGATGTTTTGCTTGTGAAGCGTGCTCAGAGAGGAGATGCAGATGCATTCGTGAGCTTGATTGAGAAGTATAAGACGGCGCTTTATAAGGCGGCAAAGAGTTATCTGAGCAGTGAAGAAGATATCGCGGACGTCATGCAGGATACGGTGCTCGCGGCATATGAACATATGGGAGAACTTAAGAGCGCGCCGTATTTTAAGACCTGGCTTACCAGGATATTGATTAATCAGTGTAAGGATTTTCTGAGACAGCAGAAACGGTATGTAGTGTCGGACGAGATTATGGAGACGGCGGACGGGACGCCGGGGAATGACAGAGAATTCTATGAATTAATCAAAGAGCTGCCGGAGGATTCCCGTATGATATTTTTATTGTATTACGGGGAAGGATTTAAGACGAATGAGATTGCGCAGATTCTGGATATGAATGAGAACACGGTGAAGAGCAGATTAAGAAGAGGAAGGGATAAGCTTAAGCAGGCGCTGTGTTATTAGACGGATTTGTGATGATTCTGGTTTACCCGGGTCAGATCATTTGTTTTGGGAGATTTGGAGTCAGAGAATATTAGGCAGGAGGTATCAGATATGAGAGAAGCAGAAAAAAAGATGAGCGATATTTTGAGTCAGGATGTCCAGGTATCGGATGTGGTGAACAAGAGGCTTCAGGATACGTATGAGATCATAAAGAGGCGGCAGGAGATTACAGGGCGGAAGCGTACTTATAAGAAAAACCTGCGTGTGGCGGCGGCAGCTGCGCTGATTGTCTGCTGTGCTGTGCCGAGCGTGGTGTATGCGTCGGTAAAGAGCGGATTTTTCGAGGGAATGTTCGGAAATTCGACGAAGAAATCCACAAGTGTGATTCACAGGGAGATTGACGACGGCAAGGGTGGCAAAGTTGCCGTGGATATTCCTTCAAAAGAATTCGTGGCGGTAGATGAGGCGAAGGCGGAAGAATTGATCGGGCAGTGGGTCATGGATGAACCCATTGTGAAGAAGATCGGGGAGCATACGCTGACCATAGAGAGCTTTGCTTATGATAAGAACGGGGCGCTGCTTTATTTTACCCTGGAACGAGAAGGAGGAGTGAAAGCACTGGCAGGCGATGCGGATACCAATCTGACCAAGGGGGCGGTATTTACAGATGACGCTGACTTTTACTTCTACGTCAACTGCGGGGAGGATATAGTTGCCGGCGAAAATATCTATATCGATATGGAGAAGAGTACGGAGGATAAGCTGTATTGTTCGGAATATCTTCTCTGGTCGGAAAGACTGGGAGAGGGTGATGTGCCGCAGATTTCTATTGAGGAATATCCCTGCACACGGGGAGAACTCTATGATATGTCCGAAGAAGAATATCAGGAGACTTCCGCAAAGATTCGGACAGAGACACTGGAATTGACGGATAAAGGGCAGATTCCGGTTATGAGCGCCGATCTGGGTGAGGATGGATATCTGGAATATTCACCGGTGTCAGTCAGCGTAGATATGTCGAAAGGTATGGGTCTTTCCGAAGAAGAGGCGCAGGATCCATATTATCTGAAGCATCTGGAAATTAAGTATAAGGACGGAAGCAGTTATATTGTATCCGATAAGGAACAGAATATCGAGAACAATGGATATGTGTTAGGTGCGGACGTGTGGTATAAGACGGTGTTTAACCGGCTGGTGGATACGGATGAGATATCAGAAATCATTGTGAATGAGGTAAGCTTTCCTATAGGATAGCGCTTTGATACTGAATCGGATGCCGTATCGGTACAGATACAAGAACCTGCTGTAGAAAAGTTTTTTGTAAACTACAGCAGGTTTTTGTTTGTCTTGACGCAATTTTTCGGCTATATACTTGATATTTTTAGACAGATACATTATTATGATAAGAGTATAAATTATTAGGAGGAACGTAAGATGTACAAGATATTGAAAGCCGAAAAACTGGCTGATAAGATTTATCTTATGGATGTAGAAGCACCCCGTGTAGCCAGGCATTGTGAGCCGGGACAGTTTGTAATCGTGAAGATGGACGAGAAGGGTGAGAGAATTCCGCTTACCATCTGTGATTATGACAGAGAAGCCGGAACCATCACGATCGTGTTCCAGGAGGTAGGGGCGTCTACCATGAAGATGTCAGGGCTGAAAGCAGGAGATTCTTTCCGCGATTTCATCGGTCCGCTGGGACGTCCGTCTGAATTCGTAGAGGAAGATATGGAAACCCTGAAGAATAAGAAGATGCTCTTTGTAGCCGGCGGCGTTGGGGCGGCTCCGGTATATCCGCAGGTGAAGTGGCTTAAGGAGCATGGAATTGATGTGGATGTAATCGTTGGTTCCAAGACGAAAGATATGCTGATCCTGGAGAAGGAAATGGAAGCTGTCGCCGGGAATTATTATCCTTGTACAGACGATGGTACATACGGTCATGCCGGCATGGTTACGACCAAGATCGAAAAATTAGTAGAAGAGGGTAATAAATATGACGTCTGTGTGGCGATCGGACCTATGATTATGATGAAGTTTACCTGCCTTCTTACCAAGAAGCTTGAGATTCCGACGATTGTCAGCATGAATCCTATTATGGTTGACGGAACCGGTATGTGCGGTGCATGCCGCGTGATCGTGGGCGGTGAAGTGAAGTTTGCGTGTGTTGACGGGCCTGAGTTCGACGGACATCTGGTTGATTTTGACAATGCGATGAAGAGACAGCAGATGTATAAGACAGAAGAGGGACGTGCGATTCTGAAAGTACAAGAAGGCGACACCCATCACGGTGGATGCGGCAATTGCGGAGGTGACAACTAATGGCTGATGTATTAAAGAGAATTCCTGTGAGAGAACAGGATGCGAAGGAAAGAGCGACAAACTTCGAAGAAGTGTGTTACGGATATAATAAAGAAGAGGCAATGGAAGAAGCAACCCGTTGTCTGAATTGTAAGAACGCAAAATGTATCGAGGGGTGTCCGGTAGCGATTAATATCCCTGGATTTATTTCTCAGGTGAAGGAAGGAAATATCGAGGAAGCCTATAAAGTTATCGGCGAGTCATCCGCGCTTCCGGCAATCTGCGGCCGTGTATGTCCGCAGGAGTCCCAGTGCGAGTGTAAGTGTATCCGTGGAATCAAGGGCGATCCGGTATCTATCGGTAAGCTTGAAAGATTCGTTGCGGATTATGCGCTGGAGCATGATATTAAGCCTGTAAAGGCTGAGAAAACCAACGGCCATAAGGTTGCGGTGATCGGTTCCGGTCCTTCCGGTCTTACCTGTGCGGGCGATCTGGCGAAATTAGGCTATGAAGTGACTGTCTTCGAAGCTCTTCATGAGCTTGGCGGCGTGCTTGTATATGGTATTCCTGAGTTCCGTCTTCCGAAGCACAAAGTCGTAAAGAAAGAGATCGAGAAAGTAAAAGAATTAGGCGTCAAATTCGAGACTAACGTAGTAATCGGAAAATCCACTACCATCGACCAGTTGATGGAAGAAGAGGATTTCGAGGCGGTATTCATCGGTTCCGGAGCAGGTCTTCCGATGTTCATGGGAATCCCGGGTGAGACGGCGAACGGAGTATTCTCTGCGAATGAATATCTGACGAGAAGTAATCTGATGAAAGCATTCGACGAATCTTATGATACGCCGATCGTGGCCGGCAAGAAAGTTGCGGTAGTAGGCGGCGGTAACGTGGCGATGGACGCTGCAAGAACGGCGCTTCGTCTCGGCGCGGAGGTTCATATCGTATATCGCCGTAGTGAAGCAGAGCTTCCTGCCAGAGTAGAAGAAGTACATCATGCGAAGGAAGAGGGCGTGATCTTCGATCTGCTGACGAATCCGAAGGAAATCCTTGTAGACGATAACGGATGGGTGAAGGGCATGAAGGTGATCAAGATGGAGCTTGGCGAGCCTGACGCTTCCGGAAGAAGACGTCCGGTAGAGATTCCAGGTTCCGAATATGAGATCGAGCTCGATACGGTTATCATGTCTCTTGGAACATCTCCAAATCCATTGATCGCATCCACGACCAAAGGTCTTGAGACGAACCGGAGAAAATGTATCGTTGCGGAGGAAGAGAACGGACAGACCTCTAAGGCCGCAGTATTCGCGGGCGGCGACGCCGTGACAGGAGCGGCGACGGTAATTCTGGCTATGGGAGCAGGTAAAGCCGGCGCAAAGGGAATTCATGAGTTATTAAGTAAAAAATAAGATCAGATAAGTTTAGATAAGATAAGAGCAAGGGACGCGGCGGATACTGCCCGCGTCCCTTGTTTTAAGGAACCTTGCAGTCATCATGGCATGATCTTTTGGCTCTGGTATCAACATATAAATATAACAAAAAATATTATACAGAGCCTATGACATGCCGGAAATTTGTGTTATACTGTCTGCTATCGTAAAAGAAGGGATCTTGGAAGAAGCTTTGTCTGCAGTTAGACAAAAGGGAGTGCTTCGTGAGATCAGAAGGAGAGTTTGTATGATGA
The DNA here is from genome assembly GCA_947564705.1 of uncultured Dorea sp. Lineage (GTDB taxonomy): Bacteria > Bacillota > Clostridia > Lachnospirales > Lachnospiraceae > Sporofaciens. The sequence continues at coordinate 5,147 of CANODD010000126.1, forward strand.
TTTTTTGGGGACTTATGATTCCTTTTATCGGTACGACATTGGGGGCGGCTTGCGTGCTCTTCATGAGAAACGAATTGAAGCCTTTGATACAGAAAGCGCTTCTGGGATTTGCGGCGGGCGTTATGGTAGCGGCATCCGTATGGTCGTTGTTGATCCCGGCGATGGATATGTCGGGACAGATGGGTAAATTTGCCTTTGTGCCGGCGGCGGTGGGATTTATTTTTGGGATTGCATTTCTGCTGCTGCTTGACCGGGCAATTCCACATATGCATGTCGGTTCCGACGAGATTGAGGGACCAAAGTGCGCGCTGAATAAATCGACGATGCTCGTATTGGCGGTTACCATTCATAATATACCGGAGGGTATCTCAAGCGGCGCCGTCTTCGCAGGACTTCTGACGGGAAATGCGGATGTGACGGCAGCAGGAGCATTTGCGCTGGCGATCGGGATCGCCGTGCAGAATCTTCCGGAGGGATTTATCGTGTCTTTGCCGATACGCAGCGAGGGAAGAGGGCGTGGAAGAGCATTTCTGTACGGAGCCATGTCAGGCATTGTAGAACCTATTGCAGGCGGGATCACGGTACTTCTTGCCGCGTATATTACACCGATTCTGCCGTATCTGCTTGCATTCGCGGCGGGGGCAATGATCTATGTGGTTGTGGAGGAACTGGTGCCGGAGTCGGCGGAAGGAGAGCACAGCAATATCGGGACGATGGGTTTTGCGGCGGGTTTTGTGTTGATGATGATACTGGATGTTGCATTAGGATAACGGAAAGGGAGTTCTGAAGTTATGAAGATTACGCTGGTAACGGTTGGAAAGATTAAGGAGAACTATCTGCGGGACGCTGTGGCTGAATATGTTAAGCGGCTGGGTAAATATTGCAAACTGGAAGTCATAGAGACGGCAGATGAGAAGACACCGGATCATGCCAGTGAAACTGTGGAGGAAGCGATACGGGCGAAGGAAGCGGAGAGAATATTGAGATATATTCGGGAGGATGCTTTTGTGATTACTCTTGAGATTTTGGGGAAGCAGCTATCGTCAGAGGAACTGGCAAAGAAGATTGAAACCCTCGGCGTGCAGGGGAAGAGTCATATTATCTTCGTGATCGGCGGGTCGATCGGGCTTGGAAAGGAAGTATTGGACAGGTCAGATTACGCTCTTAGTTTTTCAAAAATGACATTTCCTCATCAACTGATGCGGGTGATTTTGCTGGAGCAGGTGTATAGAAGTTTTCGGATTATTAATGGCGAACCATATCACAAGTAAGTTACGGTTCGCCGCTTTCCATAAGTAACGAACTTATTTGTCCAAATCCTTGTTTCTCTGCCAGCCTTCTAATTCCATCCAGCGCTTCTTCTTTTGAATAGTTATGCGCTTCTAAAAAGTCAATATCTTTTTCGCTTATGTATTGATAGAATAATATTGCGGCAAGGACTTCTCTTTTTTGGGTATAGTCAATACTTTCCAGCAGTATATTCTCCGCCTCATTTATAAATCCTTCATCGATCATTTTTTTAAATTCTTCTAATGCTTTCCCTGAAACCTCATACTTGTTTTCTTCCTGCAGTTCGACCGATTTGTATTGTTTTCCGAGCATAAGAGAGAAAAGTACTCTTACCATCTCTTTGATGATACGCATAATATAATCTTCTTCGTCGTTGAAAGTCATATTTTCCTCCTACAAAGCATTCTGTTTTTCAATTTCATATTATATCATATTTTTACTGGCTTACAAATATTAATTGATAATCGGTATGGAAATCGGTATGGAAATTTCATAAACGATTGAATACATCAAATATGAGCCTATCGTGGAAGAATTTAGATTGAGTATAAGTAAAAGTCATGGTAATATAATATAAAGGAGATGAGTGCCGATGGAAACGCAGAGAGTAGTAAAAGCATGGGAAGAACTGGAAATAAAAGATGATTTCATGTTTGCCAAGGTTATGCGGGATAAAAGGATATGTAAGATGCTTCTGGAAAGGCTGCTTCAAACCAAGATCAGAGACATTGTATATTTGGATGAGCAGAAGACGATTGATATAGAAAAAGACGCAAAGAGTGTGCGCCTGGATGTGTATCTTGAAGAAGAGAATCGTGTCTTTGATTTGGAAATGGAGACGACAAACAAAGGAAATTTACCAAAGAGAAGTCGTTATTATCAGGGAATGATAGATTTGAATACTATAGAAAAGGGAGAAAACTATAAAAAGCTGAAAGAAAGCTATATCATATTTATCTGTACGTTTGACCCGTTCCACCAGGGAAAAGCACAGTATACATTTGAAAATCTCTGCCTGGAGGATAAGGAACTGAAGTTGAATGATGGAGCAAAGAAGGTCTTTTTCAATGCAAAAGATTATATCAATGCAGAGGATGAAGAGGTAAGGGAGTTCCTTAAGTATGTAAACGGTGAAAAGAGCGACAATCCTTTTGTGAAAGAAATAGAAGATAAAGTAGCGCAGGTGAAGAAAAACGAAGAATGGAGGTTGGAATACGTGACACTGTTAATGAGAGATCAGGAAAATCAAGAGATCGGAATAGAGATTGGAAAGGAACTTGGAAGAGAGGAAGGTATCAGAGGGACAGTATCTGTATTGAAAGGGATGAATATTCCGCCGCAGACTATTTTGATTAAAATCCAAGAGCAGTATAACCTGAGTCCGGAAACTTCCAAAAAGTATCTGTAAGGACGATGTATTTTGTCTCCCAGTCT
>CANODD010000127.1 GCA_947564705.1 uncultured Dorea sp.
AAGTAATCTCGACGCAGACTGCCGGTTCTACCCTGTCCATCTCAAATTCTTCTTTTCTCACGACGTTGACAATCGGCGTCGTAATGTCCACCCTGGCATTCAGCATCGTGGAAACTGCTGTCGCAGACGCGCCGAGACTGATATTGAGAATCTCGCCTATCGCATCTATCTCCAGTTTACTAAAGCAATCTGAATACATACTAACCCTTCTCTCCTTCCGGGAAAATCACCCCTTTTTCTATTTGCCGATATCCAATGCTCTCTGTGCCATCAATTTCATTGCATTGAACGCTGTGATGTTCGCCTCGTAAGCCCTCGTAGCCGCCATTCCGTCTACGGTCTCTTTCACGAGATCCACATTCGGCATCATTACATATCCTTCTTCATTCGCATCCGGGTGATCCGGATTATAGACAGGGTTCAGGTCCCTCTGATCTTCTACGATCCGGGTTACCTTGACGCCGCCCTTTGACGCGGTGCGGTTTAAAAGACTGTTGAATCTGGTACGGAACGAGGTAGAAGGTACTTCTTCCAGCACAACCATCTTCCTGCGGTATGTTCCGCCGCTGGCTGTTCTGGTCGTCTCACTGTTCGCGATATTTTCAGACGCAATATCAAGTCTCTGCCGCTCTGCAGTCATCCCTGACGCACTGATATCAAATGAACTTAAAAAAGACATAATAACCTCCTTTTACTCTAACCAAGGATCTTCTTCACCGTTGACAAAACACGTTCCGGTTTGAACGGCTTCACGATAAAGTCCTTGGCGCCGGACTTAATGGAGTCCATTACCATCGTCTCCTGCCCCATAGCGGAACACATAACGATCGTTGCTCCCGGATCCATTGCCTTAATCTCTTTTAACGTCTCCAAGCCGTCCTTATTGGGCATAGTAATATCCATGAATACAAGATCCGGCTTCTCCGCCGCATAAGTTTCTACCGCTTTCACACCGTCTTCCGCCTCAAGAAGATCCGTATATCCCGCCTGAGACAGCGTATTCTTTAACATCATTCTCATAAATGCCGCATCATCCACTAACATAATCTTTGCCATTTTTCTTACCTCACTTTTTTTGTTATTTATATCATTATAATTTATTTACTCAGATAATTCCTTGGATTTATCTGGTAGTTATACCGCCAGGTCTTCATCCGGTTCACGGTTTGGCTCCAGTATACGCTCGTCGATCTTGACAGCCACATTCTTGTTATGTACCCCAAGCTGTCCATTGAACCACGGCTGCCCTTCTATGTAGAGGGCAATCGGTGAATCCTGAGGCTTGTTCAGGTCTATCACATCGCCCACATGGAGATTGTAGATATCGTCTAAGTTCAGCCTTGCAATTCCAAGCTGAGCCATAATATCCATCTTAGACTCTCTGATGCTCTCCATGATATCCTCTTTACTGTTCCTGTGCCGAACCGCATCATTCTTCTTCGCCAGATGCTTCGTCTTATCAATGATCTCAAAGATATTACTCAACAGTGTCCCGGGTATACAGATATTCATAGCCCCTTCGATCTCATTGATCTTGATATGCAGCATAATGATAACAACCGTCTCGTCTACGCTGATTCCCTGGAACATGCTGGGATTCTCCTCTATATAAGAGTATACGGCGTTCACATTGATATATCCCGACCAGACATCGTTCATGATCGAAATCGGATACTTCATGATCTTCTCATACAGCGCCAGCTCTATATCTGTATAGGTATATGCTATGTCGATCGACAGATCCGCGCCTGTCCCCCCAAGCATACGGTCTATCATAGAAGCCATCAGTAAAGGACTGATATGGATAAGCACCGGTGGATTGTTAGAGTGATCGGGGAGTTCAACATCCGCAACAGTCAGTACGTCTGAATCATTCAATGCATTCCCAAATTCGTAATATCTCTGCTCTTCTACCCCCATGACTTCTACTTCGCTCACTACACGGAACAGACCGTTGATCTGCGAAGTAAAGATCCTGGAATAGTTGTCATAGATACTGCTCAGCATCTTTAACTTATCCTTTGTATATTTCTTCGGGCTGAAGAAATCATACTTCTTATATTCCTTCTCGACTACTTTCGGCTTTTCCTCCACCTCTTCCGCGCCGGAATTCTGCATCGAATTCAATAACGCGTCTATCTGACTTTGCGATAATACGTCTGCCATCTAAACCCCCACCTTTGTTACTATGTTACTATAAACTTATCTGTTCATCTGCTGATAATACTCTTCCAGGCTGTGTTCTACCGCGTCGGACTTCGTAATCAGGATCTCAACCCTACGGTTTTTCGCCCTGTTCTCTGCAGTATCAAAGGGAGCGATCGGACGGAACTGTCCATACCCTTCTGATACCAGCTTATCCGCAGACACGGTTGTACGCTGCTGGATGAACGCCACCACCCTGGCCGCTCTTTCCGAAGAAAGCAGACGGTCGTTCTCCGGATTATTCGGTACATTCGGGTCCGCCTGAGTTGTATGCCCCAGAACCCGAACCTCTTTGATCGAACTGTCTACTCCCGACATAATAGAGGCAAACTGAGCCAGAATCTCCGCCCCTTCATCCTTGATCATAGAACTGTCCCCATCAAAGAATACATTATCATGAAATGTGATAAAAGTGTAGCCGTCTCCCTTAAATAACTCGACTTCACTTGACAGATTCGCTTCGTCAACCGCCTGCGTCAGACTCTCGAACAGCTCGTCAAAAGCTTCCGCGTCTATGGCGCCGGGCACGTCGTCATCCGCCAGCAGATCCGGATCGTCCGCTATCTGCGAGACTTCCTTCGCGTCCGGATTAAAACTCTTAACGATCATAATCCATTTTGCCTGATCCAGGGTAGAGATGGAATATAACAAAACAAAAAAACATAGCAGCAGCGTTACAAGGTCGCCATATGTATCCATCCAGTTGGCGCCGCCTCCGCCGCCTCCGCCGCTCCTTCTCTTCTTCATAATCTCCTCCTGTTACCCTTCTGCAGCCTCTTTGCCCTTCTTGCTCTTTGAAACAGCATCCGGATCTAAGAGTCTCTGACGTTCCTTCTGAGATACGTATGTAACCAGCTTCTCCCGCAGGAACTTCGGATTGTCTCCTGCCTGTATCGCAAGAATACCTTCTATCATAATCGTCTTATACAACAGCTCTTCTTCGTTCCTTACCTTAAGCTTATTACTGATAGGACCGAAGATCAGATGCGCAAGGATACATCCGTAGAATGTAGTAATCAAGGCCGTCGCCATCGCAGGACCGATATCTCCCGCTCCGCCCTCGCCTTCCAGATTCATACCCTTCAACATATTAACCAGACCGACCAGAGTACCGATCATACCAAATGCAGGAGCCCTCGCCTCCAGCGTCTGATAGATGCCGATACAGTCCTCATGCCTGCTCAGCATGGCGTCCACATCGCTTTCCAGGAGGCTTCGCACCTCTTCCGGTTCTGTCGCGTCGACGATCAGCATAATGCCCTGCTTAAAGAACAGATCGTCGATCTCATTCGCTTTCTCTTCCAGCGCCAGAAGACCATTCTGCCTTGCAAGCTGCGCCATCTCCACCAGCGTGTCAACCAATTCTCCGATATTATACTTCTTCCCCTGAAGCAAAATCTTCGTATGCTTGAGCAATGTCTTCAGCCTGCCGAAAGGGTAACTTGCAATAACCGCGGCGATGGTACCGCCCAAAACGATTGCGATACTTTCAAGATCCCAGAAATTACCAAGCTTCGACGGTGTAATTCCGACGAATACGATCAGTACTGCTCCGATAAGCAAACCTAAAATACTAGTTATATCCAATTTCTCTCACTCCTTACTTACATCTTATCTATCTGCACGGTAACAATGAATCCTGCCATTGTACGCAATTGTTTTCTCGATTATCTCTTCTGCGCTCTCTTTTACGATATAAAACTTCCCGTTAGTCATGAGCACTTTTGACTCCGGTATCAATTCAACAGACTCTATGTGCGCGCTGTTCAGCACAACCTTCGCATTATTCAGCTTCGTAAGCATTATCATAACATAGTTCCTCACAAATATCAAACGCATTTGCTATCTCCAAACAGACAATTGTGGAGAATCCCTGCAGGACCTTCCCTGCATTGGCCTCCCCACAATTATCTGTGCATGGATGAATATCAACACATATCCTGGGAAATGCTTCATTCATTACATGTATTATTACTCATTACTTCATTGACTGTCACGTTAAGAACCTGCTAATAATCGGTTAAGAATTAACGTTTCATGTTTACGAGTTCCTGAAGCATCTCGTCTGTTACCGTGATGATCTTGGAGTTCGCCTGGAAACCTCTCTGTGTGGTGATCATGTTGGAAAACTCATTGGCAAGGTCTACGTTCGCCATCTCGAGCCAGCCGCTCTTGATGATACCTACCGGACCGCCGTTCGGCTTGATTGCCTCTACAACCCCTGCATTCGCGCCCGGTGTGTAATAGAATCCTTTCTGCTTCTCAAGACCGTTCGGGTTCTCTACGGATACGAGAGCTAACTGTGCAATCGGGATTGCGCGGTTGTTAATATCCGTTCCCATGATCGTTCCGTCCTCGTTCATCGTCCAACCCTGAATCTCATAACGCTGTCCCGTTTCCGGATCAGTCGGAATACGGATTGCCGTTAATTCATCCGCATATACTGCCGGAATACTCGGAACTCGGTCTACAGCCTCCTGCACCTCATAAGAGAAAGGCATGGTTTCTGTACCGTCTCGAGTCCCCTGCCAATCATTTTGAGCCGGAACTGCCGCCGCAGGGACGCCGGCTTTCCCTGTTTGTGTCGCAGTTAACTTCAAATTCACTGTCTTTCCTACATCATCCGGTGTTTGCGTTTTTTCAATTTTATATCCATATAACGCTGCCTGCCCGGGAGCATTCTGAGCGGCATCGGTTTCCGGTTTTTTGGTTACCATCGCTATCCATTCATCTACCTGCTCATCTATTTTACTACTTTTTGTCTCAACTGTAATACCTGCTATCGTAATACTTACCGGTGTATTATTGTTCGGATCTGCCGCCACCGAAGTTAACTTTGCTCCATTAATCGTATATGACTGCGGCTTAGCCGTCACTTCCGGCGTACCTGTTCCGTCTACCAATCCATATCCATACACATAACTTCCCTGGTTATCTACCAGATATCCGTTGTTATCCACACGGAAGATACCTACTCTGGACAGATACAATCCTGACGACTCTACATCCTCAAATGTTCCGTTTACCATATTACCTACCAGGAAGAACCCTGTACCGTCGATCATACAATCCATGTTGTTGGAAGACGGAGACGGCGCTCCTGTATTAAACTCCGTTGAGATCGAAGACAGGGTGGAACCATAACCTACCTGAGACGCATTGTGTCCGCCGGCTGCTCCTGCCACTGTACTTCCGCCCGTACTGCTGATGGAATTCGAGTACATCGCGTCCTGGAAGTTATAGCTGTATGACTTGAATCCCCATGTATTAACGTTCGCTATATTGTTACCGATTACGTCTAATTTTGACTGATGTGCCTTGAGTCCCGCGACTCCTGCAATCATTGATCTAACCATAGTTTATTACTCCCTTTCTTTTCCATTCTCAGCTGTCTTAAGGGAACCTTGGGCCGAATCTCTTATGGATCTCATTGCCTTTCAGTCCCCGGTGTATCTGCAAGTCGCACAGATACGAAAACCCCCATGAAATGGTCCGGTCTACATTAAGACAGCGCTGTCAATATTGGTAAAAATATTCTCCTTCATCTCTGCCCCGGACATCGTTGTCACTACGATGTTATGAGGAACGTTCACAATAAAGGCTCCGCTCTCGCCGATGACCACCACATCCCTGGAACCCTTCTCCTTGGCTTTCTGTACTGCCTGATTCAGGTTCGTAAGAAGACTGTCCGTCATCTCGATCCCCCGTTCCCGGACTCTCTGAGCCGCATGCTTGGAAAACTGGACGGATTGGGCTTTGTCGGCTTCTTTCTGCAGAATATCTGCAAATTGTACTTTTGTACCTGTATTCTTACCGGCATCCGTACTTGTGACGGCTGCTGCTCTTGTCTGCAACTGTGCCGCGGATGCATGCTGCAATTTAAGAGCTCCGGCATTCGTGATCTGACTCGTCTTACTCATTGATTATGCACCGCCTTTATCTCTGATCCCCTTATCCTTCTATAAAACTCTCTGTCGCTCTATGCTTTCGTCGTCCCGGTCGTCTTCGCGGCGGTTTCATTCTTCTTCTTTTCCGCCTCTACCGCGTCTTCGATATCTTTCTTCGGTACGTCGCCTACCGCCATGATCTGTGCCAGCTCGTATTTCTTGCCACCCACATATACGGAAGTCGCTCCCGTGAGATCCACGCCGGTTACGGTACCCTTTATCGTATCCGAAAGCTCTCCTTTGTCGTTGGTGATCGCAATGGTCACTTCCCTGCCAAGCAGTCCGGTGGAATACGTCGTCAGAGTCACCTGTGACAGATTATTTGTCACGGACGCGATGCTTGAGATTGCATCGGACAATTTCGTCATCGTATTCATCGAAGACATCTGCGTCATCTGCTGCATCATCTCGCTGTTGCTCATAGGCTCCGTCATATCCTGATACTTAAGCTGCGCCGCCAGAAGCTGCCAGAAATCATCCATCGTCATCTCGCTGTTGTTGGCAACTGCCGACGTCTGTGTCGTCAGGGCTGAATTATAAGCATATTTCGCAGCATCGCTTATTAGATTGTCACTATTAATCGCCATAATTACATTTCTCTCCTTTCTTAAATATCTTAACCTTGTTATTTTACTGCTCTTAACATTTCAACGTTTAACCGGCTAATCCCAGCCGCAGTTTCTGTAAGAAATCTCCGGCGTCCTCATTATCCTGATTCTTGCCGTTCTCTTTCTGCTTCTGCTGTTCCTGGCCCGCCTGCTCGTTCTCGTCTCTGGTCTGGTTCAGATAATCCGTCTCCTGTTTCTCCACGATGATCGTCGTCTCTTCGCCCAGATTGCGTTCGATAATATTGCCGATCTCACGCGCATTCTGACCCAAGACATCTAATGCCCGTTTCTCGGAACATACGATTGAGATCGTCGCCTGGCTGCCTTCATACAACACCTTAATCGCCAGCTTTCCAAGGTTCGCAGGTTCGATATGTATCTCGAACTCATTCACACCTTCCACGAGTTTCGAAAGCAACTGATTCGTTACCTTCTCCGGTAATTCCTCCGGCTGTTCTACATGTACGGTCGCGACTGTCTCATACTTCGGAGCTTCCACCTGTTCGGTTCTCGGCGAATCTGCCATAACCGGCGCGCCGCTTTCTGCCATGTTGGTATTCTCCGTCTGCTGTACCTGACCTTCTTCCTTTACCGACTGCATCGTCTTATCTCTGTCCTTGGACTGTGACGTAAGATCTGCCGTCTCCTGCTTCGTCTCAGCCGCCCCCGCTTCCGGTACTACCGGCTGCACGTCTGATACCGTGATGCCTGCCGTATCATTGTCCGCCTGCTGCGGCGCTTCCTTCTGCAAACCAAAGTCCGCCGCCTGTGCCTGCACATTCACGGCTTCCCCATTCTGCTCCGGCTGTATCATGGCTGCTGTCTCTTCTGCTCCCGTCGTCTGGACAACGAGCTCGACATCCATGCCTGCAGCCGCTTCCGGCGCTGCTTCCTCCGCCGCCTCCGGTGCAATCTGGATTATCTCCGGGCGCATCCCCTGGCTAACCTGATATGCCGCCATCAAGCCTTCCGTCTGTTTATCAGGCTCTTCAACCTTATCTGTCTTACCCTGTTCCTCTGATACCGTATCCTT
>CANODD010000128.1 GCA_947564705.1 uncultured Dorea sp.
GGGCATGCAGGACGGACATGAACCTCCTTCGCGCCGCTGTTATACAGGAATTCCGTCGTCTCGCGAAGCTGAGTCCCCCGTACGATCGAATCATCGATCAGCAGAAGCTTCTTATTCTCAATCAGCGCCCGTACCGGTATCAGCTTCATACGCGCGATCAGATTACGCTGTTCTTGATTTGTCGGCATAAAAGATCTAGGCCAGGTCGGTGTATATTTGATAAATGGTCTCGCATACGGAATCCCTGATTCATTCGCGTACCCGATCGCATGGGCAATACCGGAATCCGGCACACCCGCAACTATATCAGGATGCACACTGTCTCCATCCCGTTTTGCCAGCATACTTCCGCATTTGTAACGCATCTCCTCTACATTGACCCCTTCATAAGCCGAAGTCGGGTAACCATAATATACCCACAGGAAAGAACAGATCCGCATCTTATCCCGGGGCTCCCGAAGCGTCTTCACACCGTCGGGAGTGATAAACGCGATTTCTGACGGTCCTAATTCCCTGTAATCCGTATAACCCAGATTAATGTATGCATGACTCTCGAAAGATACGCAGTACGCGTCTTCCTTATGCCCTATAACGAGAGGAGTTCTCCCGTAACGGTCACGCGCCGCATAGATACCTTCTTTCGTCATAAGAAGCAGCGTCATAGAACCATCCACGATATCCTGGACATACTCAATCCCTTCTACAATGGAATCCTTTTCACAAATCAGCGCCGCGATCAATTCCGTCACATTAATCTGCCCGTTCGTCATCTCCTGAAAATGCGAATGTGTGCTGTCATATAACTGTTTCAGCAATTCATCATAATTATTCACCTTGCCCACAGTCGTAATGGCAAAACTGCCAAGCTTAGAACAGATCAAAAGCGGCTGCGGTTCAAAATCCGAAATACAGCCAATTCCAAGATTCCCCTTCATCTCCCCCACATCCCGGTCAAACTTTGTCCGGAACGGAGAATTCTCAATATTGTGAATGGCACGGTTGAACCCGTCTTCCCCATAGACAGCCATTCCGCCTCGCCGCGTTCCCAGATGCGAATGATAATCCACACCGTAAAAAAGTTCTAGTACACAATCCCTCTGTGCTGCAACACCAAAAAATCCTCCCATATACGATCTCCTTCTTCTAAACTCAGTAAATTAAATTCAGTAAACATGCTGTGCCATAATTATTCTATCACATCCTAAAAAAAATAACACCCCTGAATTGCCGGCTCAGACGCAAAAAGTGTGCACGCATAAGCAGATCGTTTATTGATCCTTTAATTTTTTGTTGCCCTAAGTTAAAAAAATCATTATAATATTCATTGATAAGCATTGTTTCATTATAATATAAACAGTTACTCCTGGAGGACATCAGCACTATGGAAACATCACCCTGGGACCGCCGCCGCAGGCGTCTCTTCGAAATAGTAGAAGTAGGAAACGACATCGACTGGCTCAGCCGCGGCTACGATTTCATGAATACCTTTTTCATCATCGTCAACCTGGCTGCCAGCATCATGTACACCTTCGACAATATCCGAAGCTCCTACGGCTTCTGGCTTCTGATGCTGGAGAAGATTACGGTTGCCGCTTTCTGTGCAGACTATATATTAAGGCTTATCACCGCAAGATATCTCTACCCTGAGGTAAGCGGACCCAAAGCCCTGCTTAAATACACATTTTCCTTCACGGGCATCGTAGACCTGCTATCCTTCCTGCCTTACTACCTGCCGTTTTTCTTCCCGTCGGGAGCCATCGCATTCCGGATGTTCAGGATCGTACGCATCTTCCGGCTGTTTCGGATCAATGCCTATTACGATTCGTTAAATGTGATCACTGAGGTTATTTCAAGCAAGCGTCAGCAGCTCTTCTCCTCTGTATTTATCATTCTGGTGCTCATGCTCGCCTCCAGCCTGTGCATGTACAGCCTGGAACACAACGCCCAGCCCGAAGTGTTCAGCAACGCTTTCTCCGGAATCTGGTGGTCTGTATCCACGCTGCTCACTGTAGGCTACGGGGATATTTACCCCATTACCTCCATGGGAAAATTATTCGGAATCTTCATCTCTTTCCTCGGAGTCGGCATGGTAGCCATCCCCACCGGTATTATTTCCGCGGGATTTGTTGACCAATATTCGCATATCAAAAGAATCAGCGAATACGGACAGGAAGAAGCTGTTCATTTCATTAAGATACAGTTAAAAGAACATGATTCGTGGGTGGGACAGACCATCGCCCGGCTCGGACTCCCTGAGAAGGTAATCGTCGCAGTGATTAAACGAAACCAGAAAATCCTTATTCCCAGAGGCGATACAGTGCTGCATGTGAATGATACCATTGTCCTTGGGGCGGAATCTTTCCAGGACCACGAACATATCAATCTCAAAGAGGTAGTTCTGCAGAAACACAATCCCTGGAACGGCCAGCGTATCCGTGACCTGGATATCTCCCGCAAGACCGTGATCATCCTGATCAAACGCAAGAACAAAGCGCTGATTCCCAATGGAAATATGGTCCTTCGGGAAGGTGACACCATTATTCTGTATACACAGATGCATTTCGCGAACTCGAACAATCTGGAAATAGATATAGAAGTCTGATAGGAAAGGGGTTCAGCAGAAATAAGATTCGCAATCCGGCAAAATGCCCACCCTGTTACCGCCAGGATGGGCAAATCATTTTTCCCTGCAAAACATATATTATTAATATGTCAGAGCCTCTCCAGCAGAGTTCCCTTCATATTCCTTGAAAATATACATTTTTCTCCGTTTTTCATAAGAATCTCTCGGCTCTTAAGATCCAGTTGAGCAATCTGTTCTACATTGACAAGATACGCCCTGTGAACCCGCAGGAACCTCTTTCCAAACTTCTCTTCCAGGTCCTGCATGCTCCCGATAAAGTCCATTCTGTCGTTGACCGCATGTAATTCTATTCTATGAGTCCGTCCCGCTGTCTCGAAGAACACAATCTCGTCCACCGGGATATGCCTCACAACATCCATCACCTTTACCGAGAAGAATTCCCGCTCTTCCCCCTCTTCTCTGCGCATCCGTTCTGTAATAACTTTCAGGCAATGGCGGATGCCCTCCTGCATCTTCCTCGGATTTCCCTTCACAATATAGTCTAATGCTTCCAGATGATAACGGAATGTCTCAAAAGCCAGATCCTGGAATGCCGTCACATAGATCAGAAATCCTCTGGAATCCAGCCTGCGGATCTCCTGGCCGAGGCCGAATCCGTCCATAGGCTCCCCCTTTAACTCTATATCCAGGAAATAAATCCCCCGTCCAGGGGATTCCCTCACAGCCCGGATGATTTCTTCCGGGTGCCCGCTGCACAAGGCAATCTCCATATCATAGCCTTCCATCAGAATCTGCTTCCTCAGATATTCCTTCTGGGCAGCACGTATCATAGCATCATCCTCACAAATATACACCGGAAGCATGCTTCTTCCCTCCTATCTGACGTCTTCACTGGACCGCCGGCTTTTCCCGGTACTGCTTTGCGAATAGGAATAATCCAAAAAGCAGACCGTTTGTCAGCAGAGCAATCGGGATATCGCCCCATGTTACACTTTGATTCATCAGCGCATCCGCAGAAAATTCTCCGGAGATGACCAACGCCAGATTATTATTCAGAAAATGTACGATTACAGGCGCCCATATATTCTCCGTCTTCATATACACATAACCCATAAAAATGCCTATACCCACACAGGTAATGATCTGGTTTATCGTCATGATCACACCTTTATCCGGGGTCACATAGAAGAAGAAATCCAGCGGCAGATGCCAGATTCCCCATACTGCTCCCAGAATCAGAACGCCCTTTCGCGCCCCGAACCTTTTCTGGAGAACAGGCTGCAGATAATATCTCCACCCATACTCCTCTCCAAAGAACGCGATATACCCCAGCACAAAATTCAACGGCAGCGTACCTATCGTAATCCACGCCGCAGGACTCTTCATAATATCCAAAAATGCTGTAAGCTGCCCCATGGAAGCATATCCTATTGCAGCCCGCAGAAAATATAATCCTAAAAATATAAGAATACAACATACAGTCGCTTTCCCCTTCTTCCACCTCAGACCGTATGCCGCGCGCTTTTTCTTCCCTGCCGCCAGAAGACAAACCAGACATAGTATATTCCCTATAATCAAAATAAATTGAATCCCGAGAAGCCACACAGACACGGTTCCTCCCGGCATCGCGATCTCCTTATCCGGAAATATTACGGAAAGTATGGTAACTACTATCGAAATCAATGTTATCAAAATATACCCCCGGTAGAACGCTCTCGGCATATCCGCATCTTCTCTGCGGGTCAGAAGAAACGCAAACATCACACCCATCGCAGGATATAACATCTGCGCATTGGGAAATGCGCTTAAGTTAATCTGCTTCACACTCCCATACCACATCAAAATCCCCATCAGATAAGGAATCCCATAAGCAATCACTGCAAAAATCATAAGCTGCCGTTTTTCTGTCTTTGAACCCATCTTTATTCTCCCTTCTTCCTTCATTGACAGCTTTATTTTAACTGATTACACATATTTTGCAGTGAAAAATGCCCGAACTGTTCTTCTCAATGCCCAAATCGGTATCAACATATCTAGTGCACTAGGATTCCTGTATCTTCAGCTCCTGAATAAAATATCCGTCCTGTATCGTGGTAAGTGACAGGGCTTTCTCATATTTTCCTAATATTCTCTTATAATTATTAAGTCCGATACCTCTTCCGTCTCCTTTGGTAGAATACCCCGCCGTCCCAAGTTTATGAAAATCCACAGCCGAATGCAGTGTATTTTTTACGAGAAACGTCGTATATCCCCCCTGACTGCTGATCATGATCTGGACACGTCCGTCCTGCTTCCCCTGCACCTCTTCCATGGCATTATCCAGAAGAATTCCCAGACAGCGGCACAGATCCGTACTGCGTACCCGTGTTTCCTTAAAAGGTTTCAGGACGTCCAGTTCACAGTGGATCTCCTCCTTCTGCATCGTATGTAATTTCTCCAGAAACAGCCCTTTCACCTCTGTCACCCGAATATTGGCAAGCTGATTCATAAGCCGGATCTGGCTTCCTACCTGCAGGTCAAAATCCTCCGTCATCTCCTGAATATAACCCTGAATCGCCTCAAGATTCCCCTCTTCAGCCTGCAGATACATCCCCGACATCATATTTTTAAAATCATGTCTGAATCTTCTTACTTCTTTCTGCAGCCCTTCCAGATTCTCAATATACGCTCCCTGCTGCCTGAGGCTCACTTCCTGATCCTCGATTCTTTTCTGCTGGATCCCCTCCCGTCCGGTATGCATGAAGATCATATAGATGATCAGAAGGAAGATAAACGCAGTCGCCGGATTATAACCGGCGTCCTTGGCGCTGATCTCCACAGTCTCCTGCACGATCTGGGACAGCACCGGATATAAGACAAGAAAAACCAGAACCGCCGGTCCAAGTTTCTGCCCTTCCCATTGGCTGAACAACTTACCGGCCCTTGTCCTGTACAGAAGCCCAATCACCAGTAAGAGTGCAATCGGTACCATAACCCACTCCTGGAACAAGTATTCCCGCCTTTCTGACTGGATTTCCAGATGATAGAATTTATCCGGCGCAAATATATCCGCCAGATTCCAGCCAACTGCATACAAGATAATCTGAAAAACCGACGTCGCCAGACATATCTCATACGGCTTCTCATACATCACCCTAAGAAACAGCATAATTCCGACGATCTCAACATAATTGAATATAATCTCTCCGCCCTCATGCGGCCATGCAAACATACCCGTTTTATAGAAGACGCTGCCAATCAGGGCTGCTGCAAATATATACAGTATCAGCGATCCAAAGATGGTATAATAGTGTTTTCGATTCTTGTAAGGTATCTCTCCCAGAAGCAGGAGAGATGCGCATACATGAAAAATCACGGTAATACCTACACTGAACAGGTTCCCGCACATTACCTCAAAAAAAGACATTTTCTCATCTCCCTTCCGCAGTCGGTTTATTCCTACGAGCAGCGTGCCAGGCTGGCATGATTACATAATTACATGTACATTTGGCGCCGGCAGCTAGGTCTTTTACTATGCCCGCAGTCTGAAAGTCCTTGGCGCCAGCCGGTAAACCAGTACACATGCGGCCGCACAATAGACCACACAGAAAATAATCGTCCCAAGACCGAACACAAAAGTAGACATCCGAAGCTGCATAAATCCATAGCAGAACAGGTATGTAGCTATCACCACAATCCGGTACGTTCCGCTCTTGATCTCCGTTCCCGCGTTATAAGGCTGCAGGAGATAATAGATCGTCAGATAATGCATGGAAAAGAACGCGCTCATACACAGAACAGATATAAGCAGCATGACATAATTCAAAGGATCCTCCGTACCTCCGGAAAGATACAATAAAGCGGCAAGTCCCGCTCCGATCACAAACGCCGGCAGCAGATTAACCTTCATGATCTCCCGGAGCCGAATCCAGAAAAGCTTCAAGATACACTCCGGCCGTTTATAAAACGAATAAGTCAGAAGACTGTGGTCACAGTTCATGAACAGTACATTCGTAAATCCCGTCCCCCTGTTGATACAATACATAATAAAAACAAAATACGGCAGATTCGTAAGCACCAGATGATTCACCTTCCCCTTGACCTCAGGGAACAGAAATATCCCCAGGATACCAGCGCACATGATACACAGGCTGATGAAAGCAATCCGTTTCGAAGATTTCCAGAGTATCTTCTGATGACGCCTGATAAACAGTTCATTCAGGTATTCAAACCCCTTACGGCTGCTCCCGGCCCCTTCCTCTATCTGTATCACTTTCTCACTCTGGCGCTTGACCGAACGCCTGGCTTCCTCCACCTGGTGCATATGCTGCGTCAGGATCTGCTGATAGACCTCCCTGAACTCTGTAAACGTCCATATCTTCCGAAAAGACACTATCCCGCTCAGGATCCCGCACACCAGTATCGCTGCGCTTACTGTTTCCGGCAGTACACAGTTCCCGATAACCGGAATACCCAGAACTGCCGCCGCCGGAATTCCATAGGCCGCCGCCAAAGACAGGGCGATTAATATCCATCCCCTGACACCTATCTGATTCTCACTTACCGCATATCCCGTCCGTTCGTATTTTCTTAAAGACCATGCAACCACCGCAAGCTTCATACCCGCCGCTGCAAAAGGAAGCAAAAGACACTGCCATATCGTCAGTCCGCTCATCTTCCCGAAGATCATGCCGAAGATCAGATACCCCGTCAATATCTTCAGCATCTCATATACGTACATAGACAGCGCATACTCCCTGGCATCCATCTTAAGAAGAATCAGCGCGTAATATTTATCTTTTGTCGGATTGAATATATAAGTATTCGTCGGCGCTCCGATCAAAGTCAGAATCACAAAAATATGTAAAAATGTCTGCCTCTCCGGCACCGTCTTGCAGAGACCGGCGGCCAGTGCGATCATGATCAGAAAATACAGGAATTTTCCAAGAAACGCCTTGATAAACTCCCATATGCCGGACATAATATTCGCGAATATCTTATAATCCGGATCCCTGTACAATTCCTGCGGGAATAATCTTTTCAACACCGGAACCTGCTTCAGGGAATATAGAATCGTATTGACGCGATATGTATTTTTCAGTGAATATGCTATTTTAAATGTTTTGTTCATATACTTATCCCTCTTACTATTCTAACTCATAGTCCCTGCCGCTAATCTATCGGTCTTTCATCTCTCAGGACAGCCA
>CANODD010000129.1 GCA_947564705.1 uncultured Dorea sp.
TGTGGCTGCAGAGATATAAAGTATGCAGATCATTAGGTCCTGTGCTTACGGTTGTAGTTATCGGTATCGTTCTTTCGAACACCCACATCGTACCGATTTCTCATGAGTTGTACGACTCAATTTCTACATACTGTGTACAGGCAGGTATCTCAATCTGTCTGTTGAGTATGAATGTTACAGAGCTTAAGAAGCTGAATAAGGAACCGGTTATCGCGCTGGTATCTGCGATAGCGTCCGTGTGTCTTGTTGCGATCGTTCTTGGAATCATCTTCGCTCCCAGAATGGTCGAAGGATGGAAATGTGCCGGAATGTTCGTAGGAACATACACAGGCGGTACGCCGAACCTGACAGCCATCGCCACAGGCGTCGACTGTTCAAGGGAGACTCTTGCGGCGGCGAATGCGGCGGATTATGTTGTATCCACACCTCTGATGGTAGCAATGTTTGCGGCGCCGGCGTTCTTCAAGGCGTCTAAGAAGTGGAACAAGTTATGGCCATATTCTTTCAAGCCGGAAGAGCTGGACGACGGTGAGACAGAGCCGTTGATGGCTGATAAGAAGTGGGCGATCAGAGATATTGCATGGCTTTTGACGATTGGTTTTGGGGTAGCGTTTGTCACGACAATGATCGCACAGAGAATATTCCCGGATGCTTTCTGGAAAGCGGGAAGACTTCTTATGGTAACGACTGTTTCTATCTGTCTGGCACAGTTAAAGCCGGTTAAGAAGCTTCGAGGCAATCTTGACCTTGGACTTTTTATCTCTCTGTGTTTCCTGGCAACCATCGGATTCGCAGTTGATCTGAAGCAGTTCATCGGTTCGGCATTCCTGATGACATTGTATGTATTCTTTATGCTGATCGGATGTACGGTATTGCATTTCCTTGTCTGCCGTCTCTTCAAGATCAAATACGAGTATGTACTGTTATCCATGGTTGGATGTATCGTTGACGGTCCTACGGCGTCTCTGACAGCGGCCGGAGGAAACTGGAAATCACTGATCAACGTGGGATTGATCATGGGGGTAATCGCCGGAGCGTGCGGAAACTACGTCGGTATCTTCGTCGCCTATGCCGTAAAGGCTATATGCGGTCTTTAGATAATATATTTGTAGATCGGATGGGAAATGTATTCATAGACAGTGTGGGATGATTATTTTGAAAATAAGAGCCCTGCGAAACAATGTGCTTACGAGAAAGATAAATAAAAGTAAAAAGACAGTCCTTTGCGTATCTCCTTGCAAAGGCCTGTCTTTTTCTGCACAGCCCTGTGCAGAAGAAGTATGCCGCTAAGGCGGCGCACGGGGCGCGCGGCGAGTAGGGAAAAGTCTTCCCTACTCGATTTTTCTCATTCATTACTGCTTATTTGCCACTCACTTACTCACTCATTCATTCATTACTGCTTATTTGCCACTCACTCACTCACTCATTCATTCATCACTGCTTATTTGCCACTCATTCATTCATTACTGCTTATTTGCCAAACATTTTATGAGAATAATCATCAGTAAAACAATCGTCAGGAGTATTGCGAGGCAATTCGGTATTTTGAAGGAGTCATGCCGTATCTGGATTGAAAGATCTTGTAGAAATATCCTTTATTATGATAGCCGGCAAGTTCCGTGATCTCATCCACACTTTTGTCCGTTGTAGCCAGCAGATGCGCCGCCCGTTCGAGCCGGATCTGCTGTACATATGCGGAGTATGTGAGTCCGGTTTTGCTTTTGATGATCCGGTTGAAGTAATCCTCCTGGAAATGGAACTCCCGGACCAGTTCCTGGATGGTGATTGTGGCGTAATGTCCTTTGATATAATCCGATATTTCTTCGAACATGATCCAATTCATAGTCTTACGCTGCTCTTTGGAGAGAGAAAAATCATACCTGGAGCCGATGATACGGAAGATTCGCAGCAGCAGTCCTTTGCATATATATGAAAATCCGATCTCGTTATCATGCAGTTCCTTAAGAAGAAGAAAAAGACAGTATTCCAGTTCATCGGTAGCGCCGGGATCTGAACCGGGGCGGAAATGCAGGTACTGCTGCAGATCTTTTTGTTTTAGCAGCGCGGACTGAAGAAAGGAAATAATCTTCTGCGCGGCAACATTTTCATCCATGATCTCCGAGAACATGTCATTGGCAATCCCTAAGAACAGGATGGTGGCAGGCCGGTCAGACAAGTAATCCTGATGAAGGCAATTCTTGTCGATCATGCACAGGTCTCCTTTAGAGAAAATAATGTCCCGTCCAAGGATCTTTTGGCGGAATTCTCCTTCCACCACATATGCCAGTTCGATATAATCATGAGTGTGAAGCTGTGTCTTTGTACCGGTCTGAAATGACAGTCGGTAGCAGAAAGCCTTCGGCGCCGGGCAGAGAGTGGCATGCAGGACAGGCACTGTCTGCGGAATTGAGCCTTCTTCTGCGACAAAGGACCAGCACAGGGCGAAGATTCTTTCCTTGGGAGGCAGGGGATAGGTTTTGACCTCATGGGCGGATTTTGAGTATTCCGGGCAGACAAGGCGCAGGCCGAGCTTGTGACCGGCAGGAAGAGGATGAGTTTCTAAAGTAGTAATATAAGTACACAGGCCGGATAATGTGGAAAAAGAATGTTTCATAAATAATATATCATCTCCGCATAGACAGTTTTAAGGGGTATCATATTAAAATTATAGCATGTAACAGATAAGAATCAAGTCGGATCAGGTAACTTTTGTTTTGAATCAGCGGAGTTATGGACTTGCGGTGCGTTTGCGTCCGGCATTATAATAATTATAAAATATAGAATATCGTACCCGGTCAGGCTGACGTAGATACGCGTATGGAGCACCGGACACATTTTCAAGAAAGAGAGGAATTTAATATGTTACAATCAAAAAATTACCAATTCTGGTTCTGCACCGGTTCACAGGATTTATACGGAGATGTGTGCCTGGCGCACGTTGCGGAGCATTCACAGAAGATCGTGGAGGTATTAAATGCTTCCGGAAACCTTCCTTATGAAGTGGTATGGAAACCGACGCTGATTACCAATGAGCTGATCAGAAAGACATTGAATGAGGCGAATACAGATGAGAATTGTGCCGGCGTCATTACTTGGATGCATACATTTTCCCCTGCGAAGTCTTGGATTCTTGGGCTGCAGGAGTACCGCAAACCGTTACTTCATTTCCATACACAGTTTAACCGTGAGATTCCGTATGACACGATTGATATGGATTTTATGAATGAGAATCAGGCGGCTCATGGGGACAGAGAGTACGGCCATATTTTCAGCCGTCTCGGCATGGAGCGTAAGGTTATTATGGGATACTGGGAGGATGCCGATGTTCAGAAGAAGATTGGTTCCTGGATGCGCACGGCGGTGGGCGTGATCGAAAGCAGCCATATCCGTGTCATGAGGATTGCCGACAATATGAGAAATGTCGCCGTTACCGAAGGCGACAAGGTAGAGGCTCAGATTAAGTTCGGATGGGAGATCGATGCATATCCGGTAAATGAAATTGCGGCAGAAGTAGAGGCAGTTTCCAAAGGAGATATTGACGCACTGGTCGAAGAATATTATGATAAGTATGAGATACTTTTGGAAGGCAGAGATGAGAAGGAATTCAGAGAGCATGTAGCGGTACAGGCGGGAATCGAGATCGGATTCGAGAGGTTCTTAGAGGCAAAGAATTATCAGGCGATCGTGACCCACTTCGGAGATCTGGGAAGCCTGAAGCAGCTGCCGGGACTTGCAATCCAGAGATTGATGGAGAAAGGTTACGGATTTGCAGGAGAAGGCGACTGGAAGACGGCGGCTATGGTACGTCTGATGAAGCTTATGACACAGGGAATGAAGGATGCGAAGGGTACTTCTTTTATGGAAGACTACACCTACAACCTGGTACCGGGTAAGGAAGGAATCCTGCAGGCCCACATGCTTGAGGTATGTCCGTCTATTGCAGATGGAAAGATCAGTATTAAGGAACAGCCGCTCTCCATGGGAGACAGAGAAGATCCGGCGAGGTTGGTATTTACTTCTAAGACGGGTCCGGGAATTGCTGCTTCACTCATCGATCTTGGAGACAGGTTCCGCCTGATTATTAATGATGTAGACTGTAAGAAGGTAGAGAAGCCTATGCCGAAGCTTCCGGTTGCGACAGCATTCTGGACGCCGCAGCCGAATCTTCAGACGGGGGCTGAGGCCTGGATACTTGCAGGAGGCGCACACCACACTGCATTCTCTTATGATCTGACTTCCGAGCAAATGGGTGATTGGGCGGCATGCATGGGCATTGAAGCCGTCTATATCGACAAGGATACGACCATCCGTCAGTTTAAGAACGAACTGTTGTGGAATAGTGTCGCATACCGTAAATAGGAGGAAAGCAACATGAGCAATGTGAAGGAAGTTATTGAATGCGGCAAAGCTGTCTTAGGTATTGAGCTGGGATCAACCAGAATTAAGGCTGTGTTGATCGGCGAGGATCATACGCCTGTCGCGTCCGGGGATCACGAGTGGGAGAACCGCCTGGAGAATGGAAACTGGACATATTCTCTGGATGATATCTGGACGGGCCTGCGTGACAGTTACAAGAAATTGGCGGCGGATGTTAAAGAGAAGTACGGCGTTACGCTTAAAAAGATCGGCTCTATCGGATTCAGCGCGATGATGCATGGTTATATGGCATTTGATGAGAAGGGGGAACTTCTGGTACCCTTCCGCACCTGGAGAAATTCCAGCACAGGACCTGCGGCAGAGAAGCTGATCGATCTGTTCCAGTATAATATTCCGCTGCGGTGGAGTATAGCCCACTTATACCAGGCAATCCTGAACGGAGAAGACCATGTGAAAGATGTAGCATACTTCACGACTTTAGCCGGTTATATTCATTGGAAACTGACCGGGGAGAAAGCGCTTGGTATCGGAGATGCTTCCGGTATGTTTCCTATCGATGTAGAGAAGAAAGATTTTAATGAGGAAATGATACAGAAGTTTGACGAGTTGGTGGCGGATAAGAACTATTCCTGGAAATTAAGAGATATCATGCCGAAGGTCATGGTGGCAGGAGAGGCAGCAGGCGTCCTGACAGAAGAAGGAGCCCGTCTTTTGGATGAAAGCGGGAACCTTGAAGCGGGAATTCCGCTCTGTCCGCCGGAAGGCGACGCCGGAACCGGTATGGCGGCTACCAACAGCATTGCAAAGCGTACCGGTAATGTATCTGCGGGAACCAGTGTATTTGCTATGATCGTGCTTGAGAAAGAGCTTAAGAAGGTATATCCGGAGATTGATCTCGTGACCACGCCGGACGGCAGCCTGGTAGCTATGGTGCATGCCAATAACTGTACTTCAGACTTGAATGCATGGGTAGGTATTTTCAGAGAATTTGCCGAGAGCTTCGGGATTGAAGCAGATATGAATAAATTATTTGGAACCTTGTATAATAAGGCGCTGGAAGGCGACGCCGACTGCGGCGGGTTATTGTCTTACGGATATCTCTCGGGAGAATTCATCACAGGCGTGGATGAAGGACGTCCGTTATTCGTGCGCTCGCCGGAGAGTAAGTTCAATCTGGCCAACTTTATGCGTGTGAATCTCTTCACAGCCCTTGGTGCGATCAAGGTAGGCATGGATCTTCTTCAGAAGGAAGAGAATGTGGCGATTGATTCTATGCTGGGGCATGGAGGTTTATTCAAGACCAAAGGTGTAGGACAGAGGATTCTCGCGGCAGCGATCAACGCGCCGGTATCCGTGATGGAGACGGCAGGCGAGGGAGGACCCTGGGGAATGGCGCTTTTGGCCGCTTATATGAAGAATAAGGCCGAGGGAGAGAACCTGGAAGACTATCTGGCAAAGAAAGTTTTCGGAGACAATGCAGGAAGCCAGATGGAGCCGGACCCGAAGGATGTGGAAGGATACGAGGTCTTTATCGAGCGGTATAAGAAGGGCGTAGCTATCGAGAAAGAAGCTCTTAAGAGCTTGATATAGTATAACTGGTACGGCATTGCTGCTGTATGCTTTGTCTGCTGTTGCAGCAGCATTTTGCCTGTCAGTGAGATTTAAAGAAAAAGGCGCCGGTGCATGAGTCTATAATACAAATTAAGAACAGGAGTTAGGAACGGATATGTTAGAACAGTTAAAAAAAGAAGTGTATGAAGCGAATATGCTGCTTCCAAAGTATGGTCTGGTAACATTTACATGGGGAAACGTCAGCGGGATCGACAGAGAAAGCGGACTCTTTGTAATTAAGCCAAGCGGCGTTGATTATGAGAAGTTAAAACCGGAAGATATGGTAGTAGTAGATCTGGAGGGTAACAAAGTAGAAGGGGATTATAATCCGTCCTCTGATACGGCAACTCATGTAGTATTATACAATCGTTTTCCGGAAGCAGGAGGTATCGTGCATACACATTCATCCTGGGCGACTAGCTGGGCTCAGGCAGGAAGGGGGATTCCATGCTACGGAACGACTCATGCGGATTATCTCTACGGTGAAGTTCCTTGTGTGAGGAATCTGACAAAAGAAGAGATTGACGAAGCTTATGAGAAGAATACGGGAGTTTTGATAGCGGATGAATTCGAGGCCCGCAAACTTGATTATATCGCAACACCGGCGGTATTGTGCAAGAACCATGGTCCGTTTACCTGGGGAAAAGACGCGCATGAGGCGGTTCACAATGCGGTGGTATTGGAGGAAGTCGCAAAGATGGCGGCGCGCTGCGAGATGATCAACCCGCAGAATCAGCCGGCTCCGCAGGAGCTGCAGGATAAGCATTACTACCGGAAACATGGAGCGAACGCCTATTACGGGCAGCCGGGAAAATAGGAAATAAAACGGAATCAGGAAGTTTGAGACAGAGATACTGTAAGATTGTATATTACAGTATCTCTGTTTTTATACGCAGCCCCGTGCAGAAGAAGTATGCCGCTAAGGCATCGCACGGTTGGAAGAATTTTGACATTTTTAAAGGACTGCATGTTGGGAGGAGTGCAGTCCTGAGGAAAAAGTTATGAAAAAGAATTTAATTGTCCGATTTATCTTTCGGACAATTAAAGTATAAGCAGAAACTGTGTTAAAAGTGTGATAAAAATGCAAATTAATTGTTAACAAATCGAAAACGAAATTTAACAGTTATACGGTTGTGAATAAGTCGATGGATTGTCCGGTCATTACATCCGGAGCGTCGCACAACAGATATATGATAGCCTTTGCCACGTCGGCGGCGCTTCCCATGGCGACATTGTCCTGGCCTACGGAGTGATTGTATACCCGCTGTCCCGGTGTATCCACGATTCCTGGAGCTACGGCGTTTACCTGGATGCCGTATTCCTTTGTCTGGATGGCGGCAGTCTTAGTCATAGTAATGACAGCGCCCTTGGCAACGGCGTAAGCCCCCATCTGGGAAGCGATACGTCCCATTCTGGAAGAAACGCTGACAACTTTTCCGCTCTTCTGGCTGATCATGACGGGGAGGATCTTGTTCATGCATAAGAAGGGGATACGGATATTTGTCTTGATGATCTGATCCCATTGTTCTTCT
Source organism: uncultured Dorea sp. (assembly GCA_947564705.1). GTDB lineage: Bacteria > Bacillota > Clostridia > Lachnospirales > Lachnospiraceae > Sporofaciens. Next base: position 7,521 of record CANODD010000129.1, read on the forward strand.
GTCCATTCCCAGAATTTGATCGCCTGATGTTCTATATTCTTGTAGATCTCGGCAGGGTAACCGCCGGCGTTGTTGACCAGTATATCGATTCGGCCGAATCTTTCCATTACTTCGGCAACAAGAGCCTCCACTTCGGTTCCTACGGTAAGGTCATGAGAGAAGAAGACGGCGGATCCGCCGTTGTCTTCGATGAGCTTGACAGTCTCTTCTAAGTTTGATC
>CANODD010000130.1 GCA_947564705.1 uncultured Dorea sp.
CGAGATGCCTAAGTGACTGGAGTTCAGACGTGTGCTCTTCCGATCTTATCACGATGTCCATGTCCGGCATAGGATGCGTAAGCCGCCTATCCTGTGAAATATTCGGCTCCTGCCTGACCTTCGGCTCCGGTTCCCTGGCATCCGCGCCGGGGCAGATCGATGCGGAAGAGTTATACCATACTCTCCAAAGCGTGCACCGCGCCTTGTAATCCTTCAAAGCGAAGTTGTCTGATAATAAAAAAACACAATCAAAAAAATAAATTACTAACATCATGCGGTTTTCATAGATTTTCTTTATAGTTCATGTTAATATATTATTCAAACAAATGATGAAGGGAGAATTCTTATGAATCTATACCACCTCAGGTATTTTGTAACATTGGCCCATCTGGAACATTATACTAAGGCTGCAGAAATTCTGACCATCACTCAGCCAAGCTTAAGCCATGCTATCTCCTCTCTCGAGAAAGAACTGGGAGTAAAATTATTTGAAAAAGATGGCCGCAACATAGTTCTGACCAAATGTGGACAGACATTTCTGACTGATATCGAGCAATCCCTCGATACACTGGACTCAAGCGTCAAAAGACTCAGACTGGCCGGGCGGGGAGAAGGACGAATTGATATTGGGATGCTTCGCACGCTTAGCGACACCGTACCAAAATATGTGAAAGATTTTCTGGATATCCATCCGTCAAAGAACATCCAGTTTTACTTTCATACTTCTACGAACCTTACGTCGGATATTATCCGGGATCTAAAGGACAGGAGATATGATATCGCTTTCTGTTCCAGGATGGAAAATGAACCGTCGATCGACTTCGTTCCGGTCGACCGCCAGGAATTGGTTCTGATCGTACCGAAGGGCCATCCTCTCGCGGATCACGATACCATCGATCTTCGCGAGACTCTGCCCTATCCGCAGATATGCTTCTCACACCACAGCGGATTACGGCCCGTTATTGATAAACTGTTTGAACAATGCGGAGGCACACCTAAAGCCGATTATTTCCTTGAAGAGGAGCAGGCCATAGCAGGCCTTGTAAGCGCAGGTCTTGGAATCGCAGTCGTTCCCCGGATGTCAATCTTACATTATATGCCCGTCAAGATGATTGAGATCACAGAACCGGCCTGGGAAAGGGTTATCTACATGGCTATATTGAAGAATGTGTATCAGGCTCCTGTAGTTCAGAATCTAAAAGCATATATAATAGAAAATACGAATCTCCGTACCTAATTACAGGTCTGTCTGAAAAAAGAAGAGGCGCAGCGCCTCTTCTTTTATGATTAAAGCATATCTCCTCCTCTTTTCAGCAATCGAAAAGCTGCCGCGCACACGATCACAGACAGCAAAGAGCCGGCCGGCGCCGCCAGTCCCATGGGATAAAGCGTATCCGCAAAATATTTTGACGCCAGGAATGCGCCGGGAACACGCACACACACGATAGACAATACATTATGTAAAAATGAAATCCCCGATAAACCATAGGCGCAAAAATACCCGCTGAAACTAAAATGTACCCCCGCGATCATACAATCCCAAATATATGCCCGCAGATACTGGTCGCCCAACACGATAACTTTTGCATCATCCGTAAACATTCCTACAACGCCCTGTCCTGCAAATTGAACGGCAACAGACACAATCAGGCCGAACCCTACCGTTATAAGAACCGCATAACGCAGTATGCCCGCCGCCCGGTCATGCTTCCCTGCGCCGATATTCTGCGCGGAAAGGGCGGAAACCGTAGACAGCATAGTGGACGGAACCAGGAACACTACGCCTATGATCTTCTCCACGATTCCCACCGCGGCGGCATCATTCAGCCCTCTGCGGTTAGCAATGACGGTAATCACAATAAAGGCGATCTGGATAAACCCATCCTGCAGCGCAACCGGAATCCCGATTTTCAGCATTTGACTCATTGTTTCGGACTTTGGTTTAAAATTATCTCTTTTCAACTCTATTCCCGTCTTTTTCCTGGCGATTACAGTCAACGCCACGACCACACTGACCGTCTGGGATAAAGCAGTGCCGAGAGCCGCCCCTGCAGCCCCCATATGAAACACGCCGATAAAGAGATAATCCAACAGGATATTCACGGCGCACGCCACCGCAATAAAATGCATCGGACTTTTCGAATCTCCCAATCCCCGAAAGATTGAACTGATAATATTATACGCCGTAATAAACGGTATGCCAATGAAGCAGATCGTCAGATAAGCAACCGTTTCAGAAACCGCCTCCGCAGGAGTCGACATCAGCCCTACAATCGGCTCTACCGCGGCAAGAAGAACTATCATCACTGCCACGGCCACACCCATAAATAAAGTTATCGTATTGCCCACGGCGAGAGACGCCTTTTCAGACTGCTTTGCCCCGACTGCCTTACCTATAGTCACAGTGGATCCCATCGCCAGTCCGACAATCATAACAGTCAGCATATGCATAACCTGACTTCCCACCGAAACCGCCGTAATACTGTCCACGCCATTGAATTGACCAATGATAAACAAATCCGCCATTCCATATAACGTTTGCAAAAAATAGGAAAAGAGGTAGGGTAACGAAAAGGATACAATACTTTTAAATACACTTCCGGTTGTTAAATCTTTCTTCATAAGTTTTCTGCACCTGCCGCTGTACTTTATTTGCATAACTTCCGATACCAATTATAACCCCTGTTACCCTCATAAAGTCAAGCGTTATTTCACAGGACTGCCCATTTAGAGTCACAATGTAACAAAGACCCCGCTGCAAGCAACGAAACGTCAAACTTGCAGCGTTGCAGAGCAGCAGGGTCTTTATCTCTTTGCATGTGGGAATAAAATTCTACATCACGGAATCCCCTCCCACTTCGAATACTCTTTCTCCCTCGTCAGTCTGAATTACCATACTATAGAGTCCTTCGAATATCTCCTCATAATCATCCCATCCCATCATTTCACATTCCCGGATTGCCTTTACCACCTGGCCATGTTCAAAATACCTCCGAACCGCCTCTTTTTCAATTTCTTCCGGGGCTTCCTCCACTTTCTGTCCCTTTTCCCATATCGTCAGTTTATCCTTCTTTGTCTTTCCATATATATTAATTTCCCTGCATCTCTGAACAATCGAAGCCCCGCTTTTTTCAGAAGTCCCCTGCCGTTCCAGCGTAAATATAAACACGGAATCAAAAGCGTTCCAATCCTTTCTTTCCCATGGCTTCACCTCAAGGAACCTCAATTCCTTTACGGCATCGTCAGTACTCTCCGGCAGTTGTTCCCCCGGTATCCCCCAGTCCATGCCCTGCCATGCATTCACTTTCTTATCGGACTTCAATCTGCAATAGATATCCCCGTTTTTCAAGGTATAAAGCTCCTCTACAGAAATATCCTCCGTCGGCAGCAGGTAGACGGAGGACAAACCCCAATCCGTTTCCGTCACATTGTTGCAGATATTTTCTCCCACTACGATGATGATCAGAACGATCAGAACAATCAGCAGCAAACCCCCGACGATTCTTTGACTGCTCATCTTCATCAATCTCTTCATAACCTGATTTGCCGCGGTTGCCTGCTCTTCCCTGGAAGATCCCGATACAGCCTCCATAGCCGGAAGCTCCTTCCCGGCATTTTCATATACCTGCATACATTCTTCACAGCCCTGTATATGCTCTTCTATCACCCGTCTGCTCTCTTCCTTCAATACATCGTCCTCATAAAGAACCAAAAGATCCTGTACAACCGCACATTCCTTCTTCATTATGGCACCTCCTTTATTCTTTCCTGAATCTTTAACTTTGCCCTGTGGTAAGTCACCCTGGCCCAGCCTTCTCCTCTCCCGAAGATCTCGCCGATCTCTTTGTAGGATAACTCACCTAATGTTTTTAGGGTAAACACCTCCTTATAAGGCTCCTGCAGAAGATGCAGCACCTTGTAGACAGATAACGCCTCTTCCTTGCGGATACACAGTGTCTCCGGAGTGCTTCTGCCGTCTCCTTCTTTCACTCCTGTTCCGGCAGAGTCTTCCATATCCGGCGAAATGTCAGTCAGGTGTTTCTGCTTCTTTACCCAGGACAGATACGTGTTTTTGCCGATCTGACAGAGCCATGAACTAAGTTGACACTTTCCTTTAAACTTGTGTATGTTCTTAAACGCCCTGTAGAACGTCTCCTGAGTCAGTTCTTCCGAAAGTTCCGGATTACTGCTCATAGACAACAGAAAATAATATACGTCTTTGTAATATCTCTTATATATATCCTCAAACTCCATGCATCCCACCCCCTTTCGTCTCCGTCTCTTTTATGTTTTCTGTTAAGTAGACTCCCTTTTCACTATTTTGTTACAGATTTTTCAAATAAATATACAATATTTGAAAAAACTTAAAAAAATGTTCATACTCTGCTTATGAAATCAACAAAACGAAAAAGCAGGCGACTTAAATCACCCGCCTGCCTTCTTATCCGCTATATCCTGCTGAACTTCCAGCTTTATTTCATTTTCGTTCATTTATGTTTGTACAAAACTACCTAAAATCTCCCATGCAGCATCGCGTTCCCGCTTCTGTTCCTCATTGAGCTCATCATAAGGACACAACATCGGATGCTGTCTTTCAGCATCATTCCGGAACGGTCCGTAGCTCCAGTTATAATAGGTATAAAACCGCAGCCAACGCAAATGATCCAGTCTGCGGTATCTGTCTTGCACAGAACGGTCTGACTTGGTCTCACAGTATTTTTGATATGCCTTTTCTGCCACATCCGCGGTAAAATCCGTAATCTTCTCATCCTCTAACAGAATGCGGATTTTCATCAGGAGATGATCGGCAGCAGTTATCTTAGACTCACGGTGAAAATCGTCCAGCTCGTCCCAACTAAGCGTAGGATAAGATACCGATCTGCAAAAGATCTCATTAATCATAATCGCCGTTTTGTTCAATGCAGTCCTCATGATCTGGTTCGGAGTATAGATCTCCTCGTTAGTACCGAAATAAGCTACCCCGGGGGCTTTCCGGTTACTATGCAAGTGAACCTGTCCATGAATCTTATAATATCGATGCAGCCTCCAAAATATATTCCATCCCTCCGGCTCGTCATCCGGACAGATAATGATACGATCCGCCCGCTCCAGAAGCCCATGGCAATTTTCCCATAATCCGTCATGAAAAATCAGAGAATCTGTAGTCTGAGATTCTTCGCCTATAGAAAACATCTCATGAAGATGATCATGCATTGCGAGAAATTCTTCTGCATCTCCAAAGATATGGTATGCCACATGTTGATCCACAGAGATAATATTGGTCATAATCGCCCGTTCCAAAATAAAACGGCCATAATTTCCAAACCCGATCAGTACAATCGTATTTTCATAGCTGCACAGAGCCCTGGAACGCCAATACTGCCTGGCACAGCAATCATAACTATGGAAAAAATTAATATTTCCCGACAAGTGGTCATCCCCATTCGTCGTTCTTGCATAGACATCAACGGGCAGCTTATGCAGATCAATTGCCCGGCTGTTCTCACCGATATCATTTTCTTTCATAAGAAAAACTTTACATCTTGATCCGATATTCTTCTTACACGCGACGATCCGTGCGGGAGAAGCGCTGATAAACAGACAAGGATAATCGGGAAATTCCATCTGTTCGTCCCTTTTCTCTCCATAGATAATTACGGCGTCTGTATCTTCCTTATAGATATTGGCCGCCAGTGTATTGGCTTCCGCACCATAATCTGCAAAATAGTACCAGTTCTTCTTCCTTTGAAACCTGAGCATGAGAAAAGGCAGTCCTTCACTCGTAACAAAAGACATGGCCGCACCGAACAAGGTCACCATCATACCTGCGGACATGAACAGAAAAACAACACCTATTACATGCCCCATAGTTGTCACCGGCGTCAGGTCTCCGTATCCGACAGTAGTCAGTGTGACCAATGAATACCAAAAAGCATCGCCGAACGTATGAATCGTCGCGCTAGCGCTGGTATATTCGGAAAAGTACAGGAGTGTTACCAATCCGGTATAAAAAAGCATTAAGATTGTAGTCATGTACAGAAATATTCTTTTCCTTCTTTTCATAGGAATCTGACTCCTTTTTATGCCGTTTTCTCTATTTTATAACATAGAAATTGTTGAGATTTTTCCTGCCAGATGATATACTGAACCCATGAAATCAGCCAAGGAGACAAAAGATGAATCGTAATACAAATGCTTTTAAAAACGGAATTCAAGACGGAATCCCTATCGCACTCGGGTATTTTGCCGTCGCTTTTTCTCTCGGTATTGTAGCCAGAAAAGCCGGTTTGAATCCCTTCCAGGGTTTTTTGTCCAGTATATTGAACCATGCTTCTGCCGGAGAATACGCGGAATTTACCGTAATCATGGCAAACGCGCCATATTTCGAGATGGCTTTCGTCATCCTGGTGACAAATATACGCTATCTGCTGATGAGCTGCGCATTAAGCCAGAGATTTTCACCGAATACACCTCTGCTTCATCGCCTTATCGTCGGTTTTGGAATCACAGATGAGATCTTCGGAATCAGTATCGCCCGGGCAGGCGACTTGAATCCCTGGCATAATTACGGAGCCATGGCAATCGCGCTTCCGAGCTGGGCCGCCGGCACTGCCATGGGTATCATCGCCGGCAATATCCTGCCGATAGCCGCGGTCAGCGCCCTTAGCGTCGCACTTTACGGTATGTTCCTTGCCGTAATTATTCCTGCCGCACATACAGATAAAATCGTAGGCGGCGTAGTAACCGCAAGTTTCCTGATAAGCTTCCTGGTCTCAAAGATACCGTCGCTTGCCGCTATGTCGGATAGTTTGAAGATCAGTCTTCTGACCATACTTATCTCAGGAATATCCGCATTCTTTTTCCCCGTTAAGGAGAACTCGGAAGAAAGCTCATTGACCGATGAAGACCAGGAGGTAACAGTACGATGATTCACAATATCTACCTTTATATATTAACAGCAGCAGCCGTTTCTTTTTTGATCCGTGTACTTCCGCTTACCCTGATCCGGGGAAAAATCAAAAACCGCTTTATACGTTCTTTCCTGTATTACGTACCCTATGTGACGCTTGCAGTCATGACATTCCCCGCTATCCTTACCGCTCCTCAGATACCGATTGCCGGAATCCTTGCTTTTATTGCCGGAATCATCGCGGCATGGCGCAAAGTCAATATGGTAGGAATCGCTGCGCTTTGCTGCGCAGTCGTATTCTTCTGTGAGGCACTCTTTACATATATTCTATAAATTGACATTTTGCCTCTTTTTTATCATACATTAATCTCCGCTTTCATTCCCAATACATCCTCATTCTTCTCAAGAAGCGGACGGATCACATCTCTAAGATATGCCTCCACCTGTACGGATGCACGTCCTGTATATTTTGCCGGGTCCATAGTTTGTTTTAACTCGTCCGGCGTCAGGTTGAACGCCGGGTCGGCGGCAATAAGCTCAAGGAGATTATTATCTAATCCTTTCTCTTTTACATTTCTTCCCGCTTCCATAGACAGCTCGCGAATCCTCTCATGAAGTTCCTGGCGGTCTCCTCCGGCCTTTACCGCATCCATCATGATATTCTCCGTCGCCATGAACGGAAGCTCTGACATCAATCGCTTCTCGATCACTTTCGGATACACCACAAGCCCGTCTACAACATTCAGGCACAGATCCAGTATTCCGTCAACCGCAAGAAATCCTTCCGGTATAC
>CANODD010000131.1 GCA_947564705.1 uncultured Dorea sp.
TTATCGATCTGTGCGGTGTGTCCAAGAGCCAGAGTTCCGTGGATTATGCCATGCTTGAGTATTGTATCCGGGAAGACCTTAAGTTAAAGCGTCCGCGCATGATGGCGGTGCTTGATCCGATTAAACTTGTGATCGACAATTATCCGGAAGGAGAGACAGAGTATCTGGAGGTAGAGAATAATCTGGAGAATCCTGAGCTTGGCATGCGCAGGCTTCCGTTCAGCAGGGAATTATATATCGAGCGGGAGGACTTCATGATCGAGCCTCCGAAGAAGTACTTCCGTCTGTTCCCGGGAAATGAAGTGCGTCTGATGCACGCGTATTTTGTCAGGTGTGTAAGATATGAGACGGATGCCGGCGGCAATGTGACGGTAGTGCATTGTACGTATGATCCGGAGACGAAGTGCGGAACAGGGTTTACCGGCCGAAAGGTGAAGGGAACCATCCACTGGGTAGCGGCTCCCTATGCAAAGCAGGCGGAGGTGCGCCTCTATGAGAATCTGGTGGATGAAGAGAAGGGTGTATATAATAAAGAGGACGGTTCGCTGAACCTGAATCCCAATTCTCTTACGGTCCGGAAGGATTGCTATGTGGAAGACAGTTTTGGGACAGCAGAGGGATGTGACAGTTTCCAGTTCGTAAGGAATGGGTATTTCTGTATTGATTCTAAAGATTCGACGCCGGAGAAGCTGGTATTTAACCGGATCGTATCGTTAAAGAGTTCATTTAAGCTGCCGAAATAACAGGGAAGCGGCTGCCGGAGTCGCGGCAGATATCAAAGATGTCTTTTTATGACGGGGGAGTACGTTATGAATGAATTGACGATGAATCTTAAGAGCCATTCCAGGGTTCCGCTTTATGAGCAGATTTATGGCTATATCAAGAAGGACATTCAGAACGGAAGGATCGCTTACAAAGAAAAGCTACCCTCTACCCGTGCTCTTGCAAAACACCTGGAGGTCAGCAGAAGTACGGTGGAATCAGCCTATGAGCAGCTTCTCTCGGAAGGTTATATCGAATCGGAACCCTATAAAGGTTTTTTTGTGGCACAGACGGAAGAACTCTATCATCTGGAACGGGAGAAACCAAAGACTGCGGCGTCAAAGGAGCAGAAGAGAAGATACCGGTATGATTTTTCACCGAATGGAGTGGATTTAAGAAGCTTCCCTTATAATGTATGGCGGAAGTTGTCGAAAGATATTTTGTTAGACGACAGAACAGAGTTGTTTCGTTCGGGGGATTCCAGGGGAGAATTCAGTTTTCGGACTGCCATCGGCAGTTATCTCCATCAGGCGAGAGGGGTGAACTGTTCTCCGGAGCAGATCATCATCGGGGCCGGAAGCGACTATATTCTGATGCTGTTAAGCATGATACTGGGGAAGGAGCGCAGGATCGCATTTGAAGACCCGGCGTATAAGCAGGCATACCGCATGGCTTGTGCGCTGGGGTATGAGACGATCCCGGTATCCCTGGATAAGAGCGGGATGAAGGTGTCGGAGTTGGAGGAATCGGGGGCGGATACCGCCTATGTGACGCCGTCCCATCAGTATCCCACAGGGGTCGTCATGCCCATCAACCGCAGGATGGAGCTGCTGCGCTGGGCGCTTAAGGAACCGGGCAGATATATTGTAGAAGACGATTATGACAGTGAATACCGTTATAAGGGAAGACCGATTCCTGCCCTGCAGGGCTATGACGCCCATGAGAAGGTAATCTATCTTGGCACATTTTCCAGGTCCATCGCACCTGCGATTCGGTTAAGTTATATGGTGCTGCCGCATCCTCTTTTGGACGAATATGAGAAAAGATATGATTTCATGCACTCCACCGTCTCCAAAGTAGACCAGATGATCGTCCGGAGGTTCTTGGAGGAAGGTTATTATGAGCGCCATCTGAACAAGACCAGGGCTCTTTATAAAGGCCGCCATGACGCATTGATCGAGGGGCTTAAGCCTCTTTTGGATATCCTGACCATATCGGGAGAGCATGCGGGGGTTCATCTGCTTCTGACCTTCCGTAACGGGAGGACGGAGGAGGAACTGATCCGAAGGGCGGCCAAAGAAGACATACGGATATACGGAATGTCGGATTACCGAATCCGGGAGTGCGGGAATGAGCGGCCGACGATACTGCTTGGGTATGCGAATCTGACAGAAGAGCAGATTCGGGAGGCAGTAAAGATATTGAAGCGATGTTTTCGATGACAGGAGAACCGGCCTGCAGTGCGATGTTGGATACGAATGATAAAAGGGTGCCGGGAATGCATTTTCCGACACCCTTCTTGCTAATATCTCAGTTTTATATTTGACAGAGAGACATCAGCATCGTATCCTTTTGTGCGCAGCATATATTCCATGCCGCTTTTGGCCAGATCAATATGATTCTGCGGCGCAACCATGATCTCTTCCACCGGAAGAAGCTTATCGCTTAACGGAATCTCTATATAGGGCAGCATAAATCCGTCTTTGGCCCGGAAATGTACGACCGTATCTTTCTGCTTTCGGAAGATAAAGCGGTATTCCTGTTCTTGTGCGAATCCTTCATGCTTAAAAAACATAGAGTAGACTTCCGTCGTCTTTTGAAATTTCTTGCAGGCCTTCAGGTAGTTTGTATCATGCCGGTTATTGGCTCCGGCTTCTAAGATCTCATCGAACGGCATCCGGAACAGATGAGGCAGATAATTGCAGATAATCCTCTGGATTAACTGTTTTTGCTGCTTTGTATCATAGACTACGAGTCCGTGATAGGCGATCTCGGCTGCTTCTTCTATCCTTGCGATGATCGCGTCACTTTGGAATCCGATATTATAACCGGTCTTATTGCCAAATTCAGACCACATGGTAATGCTGTCCCTGCATTTGGAAAAAGAAAGTACGAAATATTCCCTGCTTTTTGCCTTCTCCATATAGATAGAATCTTTTAGAAATCTGTCTACGGCCGAAGGATTTTTAACATTTTCCCGGCATACTTCGTCTATGATTCCCTGTATATGAGAAAATTCATTGGGATCGTTCAGAAAATCGCTTTTGGTAGCCCAAAAACAGTTATGACTCATAATACCGTTGATTCCGTTGCTTTTTGTATAATGATACAGGATGCTGCCTTTCTCAGCATGTTCCAGCCGGACCTGTCTGCCAGACATACGGGTTAATCTTCCTTGGAATCATCGGAAGAGTCTTCGGCTTCGGCAGTTTCCTCCTCTTTGTTGGAGCTGTCTTCCTTAGCAGTTTCCTTCTCTTCTTTGTCGGACGCCTCTTTAGAATCATCGGATTCTTCTTCATTCTTTGCAGATGGATTCAGAGAGACATATTCCCGGTCTGATACCGGTTTTAAGTCACTGTCCAGATCGAAATCGTCGTCTTCAAAATCATCGTCAAATTCGTCGTCCTCACAGGAATCTTGTTTCTTAAAATAATAGATAAGACCCGCGATCGCACCTCCGGCAGCAGCCAGTCCCATGAAACCTTTCACCCATTTCTTCATGATAATTATAACTCCTTTCAAATTCTATATTTCATCTATCATACCACATATTGTATTATTTTTCCTCTAAAATAATCATAAAATTTGGACATTTGGAAAGTTATTTATTTTTTATAGATAAATATGCAAAATTGTGATAAACTGATTCTTATGCCTGAGAACTCAGGAGATTGGCGACATGTGTAATGTTTTAAAAAAGGAGTGCGTGTAATATTATGAATAAAAGGGAGATGCCGGGTACTGCGAAAAAGGGACTGTTTCGCGCTGTATTCAGCAGAACAGGAATTATCTTGATCTTGCTGCTTTTGCAGTTTGGATTTATGGTTGTGTCCTTTTACAGGCTTAGGGATTACCTTCCCTATATCTATGGAGCGTTAATGCTCCTGGAAGCGATGGTGTTAATACATATCATCAATACCAAAGGGAATCCGGCATTCAAGATGACATGGATGCTCTGCGTCCTCGTATTTCCGCTGATGGGGGCGACTTTTTATGTTTTTGTGCAGCTGCAGATAGGAACCCGTTTCATGCATGATCGACTGTCGACTTTGAGGATCGAGACGGAGCCTTATATGCAGCAGGACCAGGAGATCGTGGATAACCTGTGGGCAAGTAAATCCGCGAACGCCCAATTATCTTATTATCTGTCAAGGCAATTGGGATTTCCGACTTACCGGAATACGGAGGTTCAATACTTTCCGTTGGGGGAGGATAAGTTCAAGGCTATGGTGCTGGAGCTTAAGAAGGCAAGGAAATTCATCTTTATGGAGTATTTTATAGTAGAAAAGGGATATATGTGGGGAACGATTCTGGAGGTCTTAAAAGAGAAGGCGATGGAAGGAGTAGAGGTTCGTTTCATGTATGACGGGATGTGCGCGATATCCATGCTGCCGTATAATTACCCGCGCCAGCTTGAAAGGTGGGGGATTGCCTGCAAGATGTCCAACCAGATTAAACCCTTTCTGTCCACCACCCAGAATAACCGCGACCACAGGAAGATCTGTGTGATCGACGGGAGGATCGCATTTACCGGCGGTGTAAATTTGGGGGATGAATATATCAATCAAAAAGTAAGGTTCGGACACTGGAAGGATACGGCGGTTATGCTGAAGGGGGACGCGGTACAGAGTTTTACCATGATATTCCTGCAGATGTGGAATGTGGAAGAGCGCAGGCCCGAACACTATAAGAAATATCTTACGAAAAAATGGAGCGGTCTTCGGCGCGGCTTAGGATATGTCATCCCTTATGCGGACAGTCCGTTTGATAATGAAAATGTGGGAGAAGAAGTGTATTTTCACATACTGAACCATGCGAAGAAGTATGTACATATTATGACGCCTTATCTGATTCTGGACAATGAGATGATCGTGACGTTGACAAGGGTTGCAAAGAGCGGCATCGAAGTGAAGATTATCATGCCTCATATTCCTGATAAATGGTATGCGTTCGCAGTCGCGAAGACGTATTATAAAGAATTGATCGAAAGCGGAGTGCAGATCTATGAGTATACCCCGGGGTTTGTCCATGCTAAAGTGTTCGTATCGGACGACGATACGGCGACGGTGGGAACGATCAACCTGGATTACAGGAGCCTGTATCTGCATTTTGAATGCGGTGTTTTCATCTATAATAATCCTGAGATTGACAAGATCGAGGAGGACTTCCAGGAGACGCTGCGTAAATGCCATAAGGTGACTTTGGTGGAAGTGAAGGAGAGGTCTATGCTTACGAAGATCTCAGGACAGGTGCTGCGGATGATAGCGCCGCTTATGTAGAATTATTGCAGAATTATTGTAGAATTATGTAAAATGCGTTTTACAGGAGCAGGAAAATATAGTATAATGCTAAGTGGTTTCCGTAAGGCATATCCTTTCGGGAAACAAAAAGATACGTAATAGCGACGTAGGAGGAATTAAGATGGTAAAAGCAGTAGTTGGTGCCAACTGGGGAGACGAAGGAAAAGGGAAGATTACGGATATGTTAGCCGAGAGAGCGGACATTATCATAAGATTCCAGGGAGGAGCGAATGCGGGCCATACCATTATCAATGATTATGGCAAGTTTGCGCTGCATACCCTGCCTTCAGGTGTATTCTATGACCACACGACGAGTATCATAGGAAATGGTGTCGCGCTTGATGTTCCGGTTCTTTTTAAAGAAATCCAGTCCATTATCGACAGGGGAGTTCCGGCGCCGAAGATTCTGGTGTCAGACCGTGCGCAGATGGTGATGTCTTATCATAAGAACTTTGACGCATATGAAGAAGAGCGGCTTGGAGGAAAGTCCTTCGGTTCTACCAAATCAGGCATCGCTCCGTTTTATTCAGATAAATATGCGAAGATCGGTTTTCAGGTCAGCGAGCTTTTCGACGAGGAGCTGTTAAAGGAAAAGGCTGCAAGGATTGCAGATCAGAAGAACGTTATGCTTGAACATCTGTATCATAAACCGTTGATTAAGCCGGAGGAATTGTATCATGAACTGATGGAGTATAAAGAGATGATAGAGCCGTATGTATGCGACACGTCTAGCTATCTCTATCATGCGCTGAAGGAAGGAAAGGAGATTCTGCTGGAGGGCCAGCTCGGAACACTGAAAGATCCGGACCATGGAATCTATCCTATGGTGACGTCTTCTTCTACGCTGGCGGCCTACGGTGCCATCGGCGCCGGTATCCCGCCTTATGAGATCAAGAAGGTGATCACCGTATGCAAAGCATACTCCAGTGCGGTTGGCGCGGGCGCTTTTGTAAGCGAGATCTTTGGGGAGGAAGCGGACGAGCTGAGACGCCGGGGAGGAGACGGCGGTGAATTCGGCGCTACGACAGGTCGCCCGAGAAGGATGGGGTGGTTCGACTGCGTTGCTTCCAAGTATGGCTGCAGGCTTCAGGGAACGACGGATGTTGCGTTCACCGTGCTGGATGTACTGGGATATCTGGATGAGATTCCGGTATGTGTCGGCTATGAGATCGACGGCGAAGTGACGAAGGATTTTCCGGTTACACATCTGCTGGAGAAGGCCAAACCGGTGCTTACAAAGCTCCCGGGGTGGAAATGTGATATTCGAGGAATCAAAACGTACGAAGAGCTTCCGGAGAATTGCCGTAAGTATGTGGAATTCGTAGAAGAGCAGATTGGATATCCTATCACTATGGTCTCAAACGGACCGGGAAGAGACGATATTATCTACAGATGACAATGGAGGAGCTTTTTACGAGACTGTTATATGAAGACTGGGATCCGCTAAGCATGCATACTGGTCCGGTAGATAAAACAGAAGAAGGCGCCTGCGTGAAAGGCAGTTTTTCATGGTTTCAGGAGCTGGAACAGTTTTGTGAGGATTTTGAACGGGAGACGATACCGGATGAGGATGTCCGGATTGCGCATAATCATGTGCTGCTCCTGAAAAAATCTGAGATAGCAGGTTATATAAAGTCGATGCGGCAGATGTCCATGCAGGGCAGGATCAATATGCTGAATGAAATACTGCTGTCCAGACTGGAGACGGAACTGTCCGGAAAATATGTCTCTTATACAGAGGCAGAGAAAAAAGAGCTGCGGCGCGGCATGCGCTGGCATTTTGGCAGGGATGCCTGGAAAGGTTCGGTATATGAAGTCTATGAGCGGTTTCTGGATGTGCAGCGGCAGAAAGGGAGCTTTGTGCCATATGTAAGGGATGTGTATGATGTATATGATCTGGCGGCTCTGGCATATATTTATAAGCGTATTAAGGAGACGGACGGTGTCCGTGAGGCGGCCCATGTCATTATTGATGAGGCGCAGGATTTCGGAATGATGGCTTATGGTGCACTGGCTTATTGTTTGCGGGGATGTACGTATACGATTATGGGCGATGTATCCCAGAATATCCATTTTGGCCACGGGCTGAACGACTGGCGGCAGCTGCAGGAGCTGATACTGACAGGGCCTTACGATCATTTCGGATTGCTGAAAAAAAGCTACCGCAATACGGTCGAGATATCCCATTTTGCGACCGGAATCCTGCGTCATGGCAATTTTCCGGTCTATCCGGCAGAACCCATCAGCCGGCATGGGTCGCAGGTACGCGTGCAGGCATGCGGCAGTGAGCAGGAAATGCTGCGGGAAATGATTGTGCGAATCCGTGACTGGCAGGAGAAAGGGCGGGAAACAGTAGCCGTGATCTGCCGCGATGAAGCACAGGCAGCGGCAGTTATGGACA
>CANODD010000132.1 GCA_947564705.1 uncultured Dorea sp.
ACCGATGCCTGATTGAATCAACAACGGCATGCGGTATGTAAAAAGAAGAGAATTATAATATCTGTAAAAGACAGAGCAGAATGCAAGAATGCGTTCTGCTCCGTCTTTTATCTGCTTCATCAATGCTCATAGGTTTCAAACCGGCGGAAGCTATCCGGCCGCCAACTCTTCCGGCGCTTTATAACTAAGAGCGCTGCCGTTCAGCCTGGCATACCGGACAATCCGTATCTCCCCTTGCGCTTCCTTTGCAAGGGCCTGCCTGTAACCATCATCCGTCAGAAAACTTCTGTGGTATCTGCTCTTCCCTGCCGGGCTGTCCTTCCCCTCTAAGGAAGAGAATTCGATCATATGGGCAGTCTGTTTATCGTACCTCTTCCCGCACATAATCCCGTCGCCGTCTACATAATCGGTTCCCTGAATCTCCCTGGCAGCCGCCAAAAGTTCAAATACGCTTACTTCCATTTCCGTCACCCCCAATTACAAAATTTATCATTTACATCCTATCCAATATATCCTGCTTCTTTTGCCGATATACCTTTGATACTATTCTTCGGTAAAATATGTAAAAATATAAGATATCGTTCCTAAATTTAATACATATTTTTTCGGCCGAGCAAGGCAATGCGGTTAGTTTAACCAAATATACTCTCAAGCAGGCGGGGCTCCATCTTCTTATACCAGACAGTCCCAATCAACAGATACACAAAAGACAATACAAGAATCTGCAAGATCAGTAAGCTATTTCCCCCCAGACTCTGATGCTCCGTCATTACATTCCGAAACAGGCTGACTGCCGGTGTCAGAGGAAACATCTGAGCAATATACTGAAGTCCTGCCGGGAGATATTGAATCGGATACATGATCCCGCAGATGAGATTCATCGCTATAAATAGAGTATTCTGTGTCAGATAGGTATCTCTAGTATGCAGCATAACCGCAGACAAGACCAGACCCATACAGAAAAAACTAATAACCGCCAATAAGATTACGACAATCGCCTGAACCGAGAACAAATATCTCAAATCCGCACCGACTGCCCCGCCGACTGCCAGCACCGTCCCAAATTCCAGCAGAGCCCTCGCCGTCTGTTCCAGCAGACAGCCGGCAAAATACGCTTTTCTCGGCATCGGCGTCATCAGCAGAACTTCCAGTGTTCCCTCCCTCAGTTCCGTAATAAGAGCCCTGCCTATATTCATGAGCGTAGATACCGCCAACACATTCAGCGCGGAACCCAGCACGACATACGTTATATAATCTGTTCCATTGGCATATTCTTGAAACTCCCCGTTCAAATTTCCCTGCATAAGATAATAATACATAAAATATGGAAATATAATCTGAGTGACTCCGGTAATCACTCTTGAAACCATAAATGACCACGGTACAGCCCTTAAGATTCCGATTCTGTTTTTCCTGTAAGTAGCAAACATAACCTGGCACATAACTTTCATTCTCCTTCCACTTTCTCATTCATTCATACTTATTTTCCCGTCATCCTTTCGTATATCAATTCATAATCTCATAGAAAGTATACGGAATGAAATCAATCATCTCTGTCTGAAAATAATACTCTACATAGGCGCCTTTTCTCTTCTTTTTTACCAGACCTGCCTCATCAAGGGTTTTCAGATGCTTATACACCCCCGCCTCACTTATAGCCAGGCGCCGGGATAATTCCTGTATCGTTTGAATATCCTGAAGCAATAATTTCACAATTCTGAGTCTGACCGGATTAGCCAGAGCCTTAAGAAGTCTTACGAAATCATCCGGAATCGAATCCTCCGGATACTCGACCTGGACCCCTTTCACAATCTCAAGCCCATGCGCCTCTTCATACATCCACAGGTGCGGTGAGACAAACGTACTTACCGAAGCATATATTCTCTTGATCTCTTTCTTTTGAAACGAATACTCTCTGTTCTTAAGATACGTAATATAATCTTCTCCTACAAAAAGTCTTGGATGAATCCTGCGGCACCAATTCCAGATTCCCCTCTTCATACAGGATTCCTTCTCTTCCTTAAGAATACGGCTGATATAGGACCTTAACACAACCTCTTCTCTCTTGAAGATGAGATGATAGTATTCACCCGATGTATCCAATACCTGATTCCTTTCTTCAATACTCATCTGCTTACCCAGCGGCAGGATCATCTCATTCCACTCATAGATATTCTTCCGGCGCAGAAATTCAAACAACTCAGGAATCTCCATCTGCCGCAGCTCATCCCAGACCGGTATATCGATAAGAAGTGTCCATCCGATTGTAATATCCTGCAGATTCCGGACTCTTTCTGCCAGCTTCGGATTCTTCTTTTCTACCGACTGTCTCCACTTCCTTCTGCTTACATGGTGATCCGGTCCGGAAAGCACATGCATAGAGAAAAACATCTCCCATGCCGGCGAATATGAAAATATAACCTCGACCCCGCTTTCTTCAATAATATCTGTAATCATGACAGATTACCTCCCGATTTCCTTTTTGGTTAATTCCTTCCGTTTTATTTTTTGGCAGTGGTATTATAATGAGCCGTTTTACACTTGTCAATACACAATTTTCAGCCAAAACACGGCCAAAAGCAAACTCTTCCATAAACAGTCAGACCGTAAAAGCCGGAACAGAAACTATAATAATAATTTCCGTTCCGGCTCCCTTTTCGTTCTAGTGTACTGTCACTCTATACTCTTTAATGATTCTACCATATCTATCTTCTTGAGCTTAAAATACATGCCCCCATTGATCATCAACGAGAACAACACTGTCAAAACCAGGCTATAGATAAAACTCGGCATATTGATATTCCTTCCGAACATAGCGGAATCTACCTCCACAGTCTCGATAATAAAGAGATGAAGGAATTTTCCCAATACCACGCCCACAACCGCGCCCAGGAATGTCAGCAGGATATTCTCTCTGTATACATATTCCGCCACTTCGTTATTATAAAAACCCAGGACCTTAAGCGTCGCCAGTTCTCTCTTCCTCTCAGCGATATTCACCGTATTCAGATTATATAATACTACAAACGCAAGCATTCCCGCCGAGATAATCAATACTACAATTACCAGGTTCAGGCTCCGAAGCATATCGTCCAACTGCTTCTCAATGTCATGGGTATAGCTGACGCTCAGCGCCCCTTCTTCTTTCAGGACATTTCTTCCGATCTTCTCCATATCCGTATTCGTACAGGCATCTTCTACCTTAAACAGAATACTGTTATACTCCGGTTTTTCCCCATACACATCTTCATAGTAAGAAGGTGTAAAATAGATGTAGTGCCCCATATAGTTCTCACATATCGCCGCGATCCTGACCTCCTTATTGCCGTTTTCCTCGTCTTTAATCTCGATGGTATCCCCGGCTTCAGCCCCTAAGAGCTTCGCCGTCTTCTCACTTACGATCACTCCCTCATCCGACAGCAGATATGTTTCCTTCGTCTTTCGATCATGGAAATCTACAAACTGCGGGATATCTTCCACCTCACTGAATACACACTCATAAGCGGCCCGCTCTTTCTTGCCTTTTAACAGGGTAATATTCCTCATATCCGCTTCCATGTACTTCGTAATCCGCTCTTCTTCATCAAGCGCTTTCGTGAGCGATTCCTGCTGTTCTTCTGTGATATCTTCCTGAAGATACACACTGCCGTCATAGAACTGAATCTCGGCGTACTGCAATTCTGCAATCTCATAACAGGAATCCTTAAGGCCGAATCCAACCAGCATAAGCGCCATACACCCACCGATGCCGAATATCGTCATGAAGAAACGCTTCTTATAGCGCATCAGATTCCGGATCGTAGATTTCCATGTGAAGTTCAGATGCCGCCAGATGATACCGATCCGTTCCAACAACACACGCCGGCCATTCTTTGGCGTCGGAGGCCGCATCAATACTGCCGGCTGGGCGTCTAATTCCCTGTAACAGGCCATAACCGTGGCGAATATCGTACAGAACACCGCCGCGCCGGAAGCCATAGCCGCATATCCCCAGTCATAAGGCACCAAGATCTGCGGCAGATGCTGGTACAGAATCCCATACGCATAGACGATAATATACGGAAGAATCTTCTCTCCGATCAAAACGCCTATGATACTCCCTCCTGCCGTGGCAAGCAGGGCATAACCAATATACTTGGAAGCAATTGCGCCCTTACCGTAACCGAGCGCTTTCATCGTACCGATTGACGTCCGCTGTTCTTCCACCATACGGGTCATACTTGTCAGGCTGATCAATGCCGCTACCAGGAAGAACAGAACCGGGAATACCCTTCCTATAGCTCCGAGACGTTCCGCGTTCTCACCGAATCCGCTGTACTCAATCAGCGTACTGCGGTCATATACATACCATTTCGGAAGCTCGATCTTGGCGATCTCCTCTTCCGCCTCGGCAATCTCTTTCTCTCCGTCTGCAATCTCTGCCTCAGCCTCGGCCTTTCCTTCCTCATATTCCTTCTTTGCATCCGCAAGCTTCGTCTCGTTGGATGCGATCTCGGCCTCTCCTTTGTCCAACTCCGCTTCCTGATTCTGCAGCTCGCTCCATCCCTGGTCGATCTGGGATTGTCCGGACGCTAACTGAGACGGCACATCCGACAGTTCAGCCCCTGAGGCTTCCAACGCTTCCCTGCTTGCCTCAAGCTGAGCTCTTGCCTCTTCCAATTCTGTCTGGCCTGACTGAAGCTCCTCCATCCCGACAGCGTACGCCTGCTTCTCCGCCTCTATCTTAAACAGGAGCATCTGCGAATTCGTCTCTAATTCCGCCAATTGCCGCTGAAGCTGCTCGATCAATTCCTGCGGGTTCTGGTCGGGTAATACAGGATTAGGGTTAGGTTCAGGATTTGGATTGGGGTTAGGCTCAGGTTCAGGGGGTGGAACCGGCTGCGGCTCCTCTCCATCTCCTTCGCTTCCCTCCTGTCCGGAATCCGGCTGTTCCGGCTGCGGCTGCCCTTCTCCGCCGGTTTCCGGTTCCGACGGCTGCATCTGTTCCTCCCCTTTGCTTTCCGGCTCAGATGGCTGCGGTTCTAACTGCGTACCCTGGTCTACAGAACCTCCGGCCTGTGCCATAAGAGCCTCTATCTGAGCCTTCAGTTTCGTTATCTGCTCCTGCAAAATCTCATAACTCTGCTCATCTGCGTCAATCTGCGCCTTCAGGCTTTCCAGCAGTTCCAGCCCTTCCTGCATCTGTGCCTCGGCTTCGGCTCTCGCCTCCTCATACTGCTGCCGTCCCTGTTCATACGCCGCGGCGCCTTCCTCCCACTGCGCGAGCCCCGACTGATAATCTGCCCATGCATTGTCAAGCTCCCTCTGCTTAGAGTTTAAAGTTGACTTGGCATTGACAATCTTTACCCGACCGTCCGCTATCTGCGCTCTGGCGTCCGCAAGCTGAATCTCGGCGTCCGCTATCTCCTTCGCCGCTTCTGCAAGCTCCTTCGCCGCGTCCGCTCTTCCTTGCTCCAGCTCCTCCCTTGCTTCGTCTAATTTCTCATTCGCCTCATCCCGCAGCTCATTCCTGCGTGATACCGCTCTTTCCTTTGCCAGCTCCTCTATACGATCCATTACCTTTTCTATCAGATCTTCATACGCATCCGTAAATGCAGTCAGTTCTTTCGCGCCTTCCACCTGCAGATAGACTTCCGTATAGACATCCATGTCAAAGGTTTCTTCCGGTAAAACGAGAAACGCGCTGATATTCCCGTCTCCCACGGTAGTGCTCCCTCTTCCGTAAGAAAGATAGCATGGGCTGTTGCCCAGACCGACCACCGTCAGGGTATCCGTCTTCAAGGTATCCGTAACCGCGTCATCCGTCCCGGATTCCAGCCTGATCTCATCTCCGATTTGGAACGCCGAACTGTCATCCGCCATACATTCCCCGGATTTCTTCGGAAGTCTTCCTTTGCTCACCGTAACCTGGTTCAATTTCTCCTGCAGAGACATCACATGAAGCACCTGCTGCTCATCCGAAGTATTGTAGAGAAAATCAGCGCTGTACGCCCCTTCCGCATACGCCACACCCTCTTCTTCTTTCATCTTGCGGATATCGTCTTCGGTGACGCCGTATGTACAGAGCGCCTTAACGTCCATCAGACCGGCGCCGTCAAAATAAGAATCCCCGCTTAGTCTCATATCCGGCTCCGAAGCACGGATACCCGAGAAAAACGCCACGCCAAGAGCGACAATAAAAAGAATCGACAGGAACCTCCCCGGGCTCTTCCGAATCTCCATATAAAAATCTTTTCTTGTAGCTTTCTTCGTCTTCTTCATCTGTCCTTCCTACCACTCTATGGTTTCAACCGGTACCGGATATGGATTCTTCATAATATCTGCTACCCGTCCGTTCTTTATCTTAACCACCCGGTCCGCCATCGGCGCGATCGCAGAATTATGCGTGATCAGGACAACCGTCATCCCTTTCATCCGGCATGTATCTTGCAAAAGCTTCAGAATCGCCTTCCCCGTATTATAATCCAGCGCCCCCGTCGGCTCGTCACATAAGAGAATCTTAGGATTTTTCGCCAGCGCCCTGGCAATCGACACTCTCTGCTGTTCCCCGCCGGATAACTGTGCGGGGAAATTATCCAGTCTTTCCCCTAATCCTACTTCCTCTAAGACCTCCCGGGCGTCCATCGGATTCTTACAGATCTGAAGCGCTAATTCCACATTCTCCAAAGCGGTCAGATTCGGAATCAGGTTATAGAACTGGAATACGAATCCAATATCATCTCTCCGGTAAGCCGTAAGCTGTCTCTGCGTATATGCCGTGATATCCTGGCCGTCTACGATCACTTCTCCTTCCGACGCCGTATCCATACCGCCGAGAATATTCAATACCGTCGTCTTCCCCGCGCCGCTTGGTCCTACCACGACGGCAAACTCTCCCCGCTCAATCTGAAAATCAATCCCGTCCGCCGCCATAATCTCGACTTCTCCCATACGGTATCTCTTCTTCACATCCTTAAGTATAACAAATCCACTCATATATTTCCTCCGAAATAAACTTTATGCCCCACGGGCAGCGAACCATACCGCCGATTTACACAGAAAATATACGGCCCGCTTATACATCAATGTACTTCATTATACCACGTATAACAGTATAAACGGAATCAATTATTTGTAAAACTATTATAGTTCGTTAGATTTTACCTATTTTTCACATTGTTTTCAATAGTTTTTCCTCTGAAATCTACATTGTTTCAACCACTTTATTCTGTTTGCACATATTTTTAGTATCATTTCAGTATCACGGGTAACGCTTTGCATATGTTCGGAATGCCCTGATCTCTTCCAGGCTGTAGGTGAGAGGGCGGGACTTCTCTTCCTGCCTTCTCCGGTTTTTCCCGACAGCGTTCCGGATCGCTCTGCAGACCGTTGGGTCGTGATACCCTTCATGGTTCCTCATTGCATCCACCCTAACACCTCCCGTTCTACTTCACTCATCCATGTTCTCTGGAAGGACTCCACGCCTACATGATGATAACTCTCTGCAGATATGTACTCTTCAAAGTATCTGCGGTACTTCCGGGACCTTC
>CANODD010000133.1 GCA_947564705.1 uncultured Dorea sp.
AATGTATATGACAATGATACATAACTGTTCTCTCCCCATTATTTATTACTGCAGTTGTCTTCTCCGCCGGCTGCAGATTTTGTTTTCTTTATCAATTTTCCAGAATATCGTTAATTATAACTATTCTATCAATTGTCGGATTCTCTGTCAATATATAGATCGTTCCTAACACCGCATACCATTGCAAAAGGAGTCCTTGACATAAGCCAAGGACTCCTATATTAATTACACCCAATTCCCGGCAAAGACTGCCCCCTGAGCATAATCTGCGGACCACCCGTTCCTTCTATGTATTCCCGGGTAATAGTCACCTGTCCGATATTATCGTCTTTCGGGATCTCATACATGATATCCAGCATGAACTCCTCGATAATCGCCCGAAGCGCCCGCGCCCCCGTATCCTTCTCCATCGCTTTTTTCGCAATTGCGTGGAGCGCTCCTTCATTGAATTCCAGCTTTACTTCATCCAGAGCAAGCAGCTTCTGGTACTGCTTCAGGATCGCATTCTTCGGTTCTTTCAGAATCTGTACCATCATCTCCTCACTCAGTCCACGCAGTGTAAACACGATAGGCAGACGGCCCAAAAACTCCGGAATCATACCGAAATTACGCAGATCCTCCGTCGTCACCTTCTCAAGGATTGACTTGTCATGGTCATACTTATCCTTAAGATCGGCGCCGAATCCGATCGAAGACTGCTTCGTCAGCCGCTCCTTGATGATCATATCCAGATCCGGGAACGCGCCGCCGCAGATAAAGAGGATATTCTTGGTATTCACCGTAGTAAGGGGAACCATGGCATTCTTACTGTTCGCCCCCACCGGAACTTCTACATTGCTTCCCTCCAAGAGCTTCAGCATCCCCTGCTGTACAGACTCTCCGCTTACATCACGCTGATTCGTATTCTTCTTCTTGGCGATCTTATCAATCTCATCGATAAAGATAATTCCCTGCTCCGCCTTCTCCACATCGTTATCCGCAGCAGCCAGAAGCTTTGACACCACGCTCTCGATGTCGTCGCCAATATACCCCGCCTCCGTAAGAGAAGTGGCGTCCGTAATGGCAAGCGGCACATCCAGAAGCCTTGCCAGCGTCTTCACCAGGTATGTCTTGCCGGAACCGGTAGGCCCGATCATCAGCATATTAGACTTCTCGATCTCAATCTCGTCCATCGTATCCGAAGCCACTCGCTTATAATGATTGTAGACCGCTACGGACATCGCTTTCTTCGCATACTCCTGCCCTACCACATATTCATCGAGTCTTCCCTTGATCTTATGGGGCGCCGGAACATTCCGAATATCAATCAGGGGCTTTTTCTCCTCCCCTTCCTTTTTCTTCTTTATCTTCTGTCTCTTCGGAATATTCTGCTCCATATCCGCCATATTCAGAATCTGTACTCCCGGTATATTCATATTCATCAACTGACTGTAATCAATCTGCCCGCTCATCATAGCGTCAAAGCTTTTCTGCATGCAATCGCCGCAGATTGAGATCCCATTCGGAAGGTCGATCATCTTTCCCGTCGTAGTCTCCGGACGCCTGCACACAAAACAGATCTTCTCATACTCGTCCTCATGATTCTTCGTCTCTTCCACCTGTCCGTCTCCTGTTTTCTCTATATTATTCTTATCTTTCTCAGACATTCTCTTCCCTCTTCTCTTCCGGTATGCCCTCTGTTTTGCGTCACAGCGCCGTTATGCCGGCGTTCTCCCTCACCATATCAAGAAACATTTCTTCGGATATGATCGGAATTCCCAATTCATTCGCCTTCTTATTCTTAGACGACGTGGAGGCCGCGTCATTATTAATCAGATAATTCGTCTTTGATGTAACCGACCCGGTCACTTTCCCGCCCAGGCTCTCAATCAGTTCCTTTACTTCTCCCCGGTTTGCGAAGTGCTCCACGCTTCCGGTGATTACAAAATTCACTCCCACAAATATCTGCCGCTTCTCCTCCTGCACTTCTTTCGGAATCACCAGCTCCCAAAGCAGCTCCCGAAACTGCTTCACATGGCGTTCCGAAGAGAAATACTCCACGAAAGCTTTCGCTATCACTTGTCCGACTCCCGGAATCTCATTCAGTTCTTCCTCCGTGGCCTTAAGCATCGCCTCTGTATCATACCGGAATTCTTTACAGATTACCTTTGCATTGGCAAGACCGATATTCGCGATCCCAAGAGCATAGATCACTCTCGGCAGCGTCGTATTTCTCGCTTTCTCTGTGCTGGCAATTAAGTTCCGGTAAGACTTCTCCCCGAAACCTTCCAGGGTCTGGATCTCTTCCTGATACCGGTCCAAATGGAAGATATCCGCAAACTCCCTGATATATCCCAGAGATATGAATTTCTCCAGGGTTGCCTCCGACAGACCTTCGATATTCAATGCATCCCGGCTTACAAATAAAGCAAAAGACTTGACATGCTTCGCCTGACACTCCGGATTCATGCAGTACAACGCCCTCGCGTTGGCCACCTGTCTGATCTCCGTCGGCCCCTGGCACACCGGACATCTCTTTGGAATATCCTTCACACCGCTCCGCGTCAGATTACGTGCGATCTGGGGGATGATCATATTCGCCTTATATACCTCGATCTGATCTCCCACGCCAAGTTCTAATTCTTCCATTATACTGATATTATGGACGCTGGCGCGGCTGACCGTCGTTCCTTCGAGCTCCACCGGTTCGAATATCGCTACCGGGTTGATAAGCCCTGTTCTCGACGGGCTCCACTCGATCTCCACAAGTCTCGTCTCCCTGAGTTCGTCTGCCCATTTAAAAGCGAAGGAGTCCCTCGGGAACTTGGAGGTACGCCCCAAAGACCGACCATACGCTATATCATCATATATTAACACAAGTCCATCGGACGGAAAATCATTCTCCGCAATTTTTTCTGAAAATTTTATAACTTCAGCTTCCACCGTATCCGCCGTCACTTCACAGAACTCCACGACCTCAAATCCCTGTCCCTTAAGCCAGTTCAACTGAAAACTCCTGGAATTATGAAAATCCACATCCCCGGCCTGAACCAGAGAAAACGCGTAAAACTTCACATTTCTCTTCGCCGTAATCTCATTGTTCAACTGCCTGACAGAACCGCTGCACAAGTTCCGTGGATTCTTATATCTCGCATCCACATCTTCAATCTCGGAGTTAATACGCTCAAACTCCCGGTATCCGATGACCGCTTCTCCCCGCAGAATCAGCTCGCCCTGATACGCGATCTTAAGCGGTATATTCCGAAACACCTTTGCATTGTTCGTGATCACCTCGCCGACCTCGCCGTTTCCTCTGGTGACCGCCTTATAAAGCTCACCGTTTCGATAAGTCAGTACAATGGTCAGCCCATCCAGTTTCCAGGACATCAGCGCTTTCTGATTCCCGACAAATCGTTTCAATTCTTCGATCTCTTTCGTCTTATCCAGGGAAAGCATCGGGCTTTCGTGCCGCTCTTTCGGGAGCTCGCTTAATACCTCATATCCTACGTTCACCGTCGGACTATTGGCAAGGGTAATCCCCAGCTCCTTCTCCAGATCCACAAGCTCGTCATACAATTCATCATACTCACGGTTGCTCATGATCTCCGCTGCTTCCTGATAATACGCGCGTCCCGCGTTATTCAATTTCTCCACAAGTTCTAACATTCTGGCTTTCTTCGATTCGCTCATATAACTCCTTTAACTCCTGTCCGGTTAATCGTCTGGATGCGCCCGTCTTCAAAGCGCCAAGCTCTATATTCATGATCCTTACCCTGACCAGTCTGGTCACCTTATATCCTAACACTTCACACATCCTTCGTATCTGCCGGTTCAATCCCTGCGTCAATACGATAGAAAATGTATACTTTCCTGCTATCCATGCCCTGCATGGCCTTGTCACGGCGTCCAGCCCCTTCTCCCGGTCCCTGATCCTGACGCCCCCGCACATCTGCCGGATGAATTCCTCCGTAACCGGCTTATCTACCGTAACTTTATATTCCTTCTCATGTCCATATCTTGCCCTCATCATTCCGTTGATCAGAGCGCCGTCATTCGTCATGATCAGCAGTCCCTCCGAGTCCTTATCAAGCCTCCCGGCATAAGTCACTCTCACCGGATATTTAAAAAAACGGATGATATTATTCTTCACCCGCATATCCTCCGTACACACTATCCCTGCCGGCTTATTGACCGCAAGCACTATCTTGTCATTTTTATTTTCTATGACCTTCTTCCCGACACAGACAACCTGTCCCTCCGTCACCTGCATCCCCTGCGCCGCTTTCTTTCCGTCCACGGTTACTCTTCCCTTTTCAATCAGACGGTCCGCTTCTCTGCGGGAACAGACGCCTGCCTCGCTTAAGAATTTATTCAGTCTCATGGCTTTCTAACACTCCGCTGATACTATTATCCTTCACAAAAGTATTTCCATTATATAAAAATAATACACTGGTAATCTTATTCTCCTTCATAACCTGGTAGATATCCCCATAATAATACCTGGGATCTATAACAATAATCTCCCGGTAATACGGTACAAGAAACGGGATCAGGCAATTCGCGTAAGAATCCTTTACAAGCAACAGGCGGTCCGTAGAATCTGCAGTTGTCCGAATGTCCATCACAGAGAAATTTCCTCCGAAGAATACAGCATACTTATCTTTACCTTCTAATTTGGAACTATCATACAGCGTCGCCGTCTTCCTCTGTTCATCTGTATAAGTTACCACAACCTCTGCCTCGTCCTTCGGATCTTTCGCGCCGTAAATATAGATTGGTTCCTTGTAACCGCCTTTATAACCACTGGTCGCAGATAATGTTCCGTTAAAATCTGCAGTCACTGCATATGGCTCTAATTCAGGCGCCTTCGAAGTATCAAGCTCCATGTATTTCGCCAGTTCCTGGTATACATAATTCGCCCCAAGCGTCGTCCAATGATGATCCGTACGGTAATAGATCTCTTCATCCTTATGCTTCCGAAGCGCTTTCTGGGCGTCTACCCACACGTATTCCCCCTGCAGTGTCTTCTTAATATCTTCAAACTGTTTCCCCTGATCCTCCGTCACTGCAAGAGGGGGAAGCTTATCCGACAGTATATTCGCCGCGTTCGGCGCCAACAACATATAAAACGGTATATTAGGGTAATCACCGGAAAATTCTTTCATCGCTTTCAGGTTCTCATCAAGCTGTTCCTGATTCGGCACGGCAATATCCTCCAAAAGATACCCTTCTTTCCCCTTAAAGACGCCGTTCGATTCCCGCTTTCCCAACAAGAGGTCCACATTCGTCTTCAGGGAAACCCATAGATTCCTCCCCGCAAACTGATCCGACTTATAAGATTCGTATTGATCCATAAAGCGCCCGCTCTCAATCCCCGCTGCCGTTAACTCCGGTTTCTGCTCCAGCATACGGTTTTCCTTTTCCGAAAAGGGCTTATCTCTTGTAATTAGATTAACCAGACAGATAAACGCGACAATGCCGACGAACATAACGGCTATCATCTGTTTCCCTTGCGAAAACTTTATCCCCCTTTTTCTGCCTTCCTTTCCCCGCATCATGATATACACTCCTAAAATCTAAAATACAAGAATGGATTATATGATTCCGTCACAAGATAAGCAACGCACAATAAAAACAGTATCGCATATATCAAGCAGTTTGCCGCCGCTTTCATCTTTGCCTGCCCCTTACTATAGATAAAGCCCTCATAAAAATCATGCACTGCCGGCGTAGAACCCAGCGCAAGCATGACCCACATCCATCCATTTGTCATAAGTATGTATAGTCCCTGTCTATCGATAAATCCATGACCCTCGACGCCCACCATAAGCTTCAGGTAATCCACCGCGCTTCCCAGTGTCGGACTGAAGAAAAAAACCCATCCTATCATCACAAGCGCCAGACAATAGATATGACGGACAGCCGCAGGAATTTTCTCAAGCACATCTGCCAATATATATTTTTCTATCAGGAGCAATATTCCGTAATACAACCCCCATATGACAAAATTCCATGCCGCGCCATGCCAGAGTCCGGTAAGCATCCAAACGACCATAATATTCCTTACATGCGTCCTTTTACTTACACGATTTCCTCCAAGAGGGATATAGACATAATCCCGGAACCACGTACTCAAAGAAATATGCCACCTTCTCCAGAATTCCGTGATACTCGTCGATACATACGGATAGAAGAAATTCTTTTTAAATTCAAACCCCAACATCTTCCCGAGACCCGTCGCCATATCAGAATATCCGCTGAAATCAAAATAAATCTGAAAGGTATAAGCCGCACATCCAAGCCACGCGCTTAAGACAGATACCTGCTCCGCGTCCATAAGAGACACCTTTTGAAACACCATTCCTATTGTATTGGCCAGCAGAACCTTCTTTGAAAGCCCGCGGATGAAAAAAACTACCCCTTCCCCAAAGTTCTCTATCGACTCTTTCCTGGCATGGAGCTGCCGGTCTATATCCGCATACTGTACGATAGGTCCGGCGATAAGCTGAGGAAACATAGTAACATAGACCGCAAAATCAATCAGATTCTTCTGTACTTCTACCTCGCCCCGATAAACGTCTATAATATAAGACAAGATCTGAAATGTATAGAATGAGATTCCAATCGGAAGCGGCAGTTCCCGAAACGGAATATCAACAGGGAGCACCGCATTAATACTATCAAGAAGGAATCCTTCATATTTGAAAAAACCAAGAATCAGCAAATTCACTCCCACATTATATATAAGACTTCTCTTTGCCTTCTCCTTGCTCTTTAAGTTTCTTGCAATATCCAACCCACTGATATAATTGAACAAAATAGAGAACACCATAAGAAAAAGATACACCGGTTCTCCCCATGCATAAAAAATCAGGCTGCCTGACAAAACCACGATATTCCTATATATCCTGACAGTTGGATAATATCGTTCTTTCGCACTTTTTATCCCCCTGGAAGATACAATAATATTTACATAAATCCTTGGGACAAGATAATACAGTACCAGAATAATCGGTAAAAATGTAAATAAAAACACAATACTGCTGAATAGCATTTCTTTTGTTTCCTTCTATCAATTATAGACTTTTCTTAAATGCGGTATATGCTTTATCCGCATCTTTTCCCACGGACATAAATACATAACTCCCCCGGTTCTCTAATAGAGCTGCCTTAAGAAGTTTCGTCTGCTCGGCTCCGTATCCTTCAAAACTCTCCGTCTGTGTATCCAGCCGCCTCCGGGCTGCCGACTGCACTGTCTCAATCTGACTTTTATCCTTCACTTTCACAAGAAGGAGTTCTTTCACTCCCATAACGTCATCCGACAGATACAGCGCCACATCCTCGTAATCACCGGCATTCAGGCCATAATAACGTTTGAAATCCTGAGCGCCGGCTTCCTGCATACCTTCTGTATCAACCATTCCAAGGACATTTTCTGTGACCTGTTCCATCGGTGCGTCCGTCCCCTGCGCAGTCACCAGAAATACAATATAGATAAAGATCACCAGTGTCATTGCGTATTTCAGGATGTTG
>CANODD010000134.1 GCA_947564705.1 uncultured Dorea sp.
AATCCAGAGGGATGCGCCTAAGGCAGCGTTTACGGTCAATGGAAGGGATATTGATTCGCCTTATTATCAGATTACTCTGAACCAGTATGGGCAGATTACGAGATTATATGACAAGACCTGCGCCCGGGAGGTGATTCCCGAGGGGCAGCGGGCGAATGTGCTCCAGGTATTCGAGGATAAGCCTCTTGATAACGACGCATGGGATATTGACATCTTCTATCAGGAAAAGATGCGGGAAATCACGGATCTCACAGCATTTGAGATAACAGAGATGGGCCCTCTCAGCATGAATATCCATATGGAGTGGAATTATATGAATTCTTGTATCAGGCAGGATATGATTCTTTACAGCAGCGACAGAAGGATTGATTTCAGGACGAATGTAGAATTCCATGAGCAGCATCAGCTCCTGAAAGCAGCGTTTCCGGTGGATATCCGGTCAACCTACGGGACGTATGACGTACAGTACGGCAATGTAAGGCGTCCCAACCATTGGAATACCAGTTGGGATATGGCGAAGTTCGAGACGGTGGCGCACAGGTGGGCGGATCTCTCTGAGAGAAATTACGGCGTAAGTTTACTGAACGACTGTAAGTACGGACATGATATAAAAGATAATGTAATGAGGATATCCCTCTTAAGGGCGGGGACGCATCCGGACCATCTCCAGGGTCAGGGAGAGCATACCTTTATCTATTCCCTGCTTCCGCATAAGGGAGACTTTGTAGAAGGAGAGGTTGTAAAAGAAGCTTTTGCGTTAAACGAGCCGATGCAAGTTGTAAAAGGGGAAAGTATTCTCGGGTACGACAGCTTCTTATCCTTCGATAATGAACAGGTGGAAGTAGACGCGGTTAAGAAGTCGGAGGACGGAAAATATATCGTGGTTCGTTTCCATGAATTTGCGGGCTCCAGACAGGAAGTGGCATTGAAGCCCGGATTTACCTGGCAGGCATGGGCGCAATGCGATCTGAGAGAACGTCCGGTGACGGAATTTGTGCGGGATGAGATTCGTATGGCTCTCCATGCATATGAAATAAAGACAATATTGATAGAAGTGTAGATGCTGTACTGGTACATCATTGTATAATCATATGAGGAAGGAGTTCCCGGGATGGAAGAATTATTTCATATTGAAAAAGTGTTAGGTTTTTGTGATAAGGTGTGGTATTTTTTCACTGTAAATCTGCTGTTTGTCATTTCGAATTTTCCGATATTGTTATTCCTTTTATTTATCGGTGCGGGACAGATCCGGGAATGCCTTCCTTTGTTCTTATTGAGTCTGGTTCCGATGGCTCCGGCGTTATCCGCAGTGATGTACACGATGAATCGTTTGATCCAAGGAACGGAAGGGAAGGCGGTTAAGGATTATAAAAAGGGTTATTGTTCTGATTTTTTACAGAAAGTAGGGCTTGGCGCGGGACAGATGCTTGTAATCATCATGTGCTGGACAAATATTGAATTTTTTACATTGCAGGTGAGGATATTTCCGTTTACAATTATATTTATGATATTATTTGCCGTGGCAGTCCTTGTTACGCCGAATCTCTATATGCTTGCAAGCCGTTATGAGATGAAAAATATGCAGATAGCCAGGACTGCGGTTACTCTTTTGATCGCGAAGCCGGTGTCTGCGCTGGGTAACATTGTGGCGCTCGGCGTCGTCCTTGCGGCGTTTGAGATATCGGCAGGAACGACGGTGCTTTTTATGGGAAGCGTCTATGGATTTCTTGTGATGTTTATGAATCAGAGTGTTCTGCGGAAGTTAGAAAGCAGATAAATAGCAGGGTCAGAGGGAATGTGGAAGAAACGCCGCATTTCCTCTTTGTGTCGTTATATAATATGCACAGTCTGCAGGAGGGAGCATGAAATGGATATCAAGGGACCAAAACAATTATATAATAAATTATTGTTCATTTATACATTTATCCTGGTTTGTGTCATATCAGTAATGGTTACTTATTTTTACACCAGTACGAAGAACCGCTTTTTAGAACAGAATCTGAATTATACAGAGATGATGAATGAGACGGCGGCATCCTATCTGGAGGATTCTTCTGATATAGCGGAATATATTCATGAAGATTTATACAAGTCTGATATGGAATTAATGGACGTGCTGCATTACATGACGGATGAGCCTTCGGACTATCTGCGATATCGTCTTGATATCTACAGCGAGAACAAGATCAGCGAATACAAGGGAATCGACAAGTTTTTCATTGACGCGTTTCAGGCATACGGCAGCCTGAATCATATCACATTGTACAGCTATACGCGGGACGAGACTACAGAATATACGAGGGACGGAAAAAGCTACAGGAGGAAGGGAGACGCGGATTTTAAAAGGATGCTTGAAGAAAGCGACCTGGTGGGAGAGGACTGCTTTTCTTATCTGAAAGAGATACGGGATCCGTCAACGATGCAGGTAAAGGGCTGCATGCTCCTGGGATTCAGGAGTAAAAGGTTCGAGGGGATTCAGCAGTATTACTCCCGGGCGGAATTGTTCGTATATAACGAGGCGGGAACGGTCGTGTTCGATTCTACGCAAGGGCACGATATTTCCGGGATTATTGAAGCAAAAGACAGAGGAGATCTGGAAAATGTACTCGAAGCATACGTGGAGCAGACCACGGACGGACAGTACTATGCCGTAAGCTATCTGGAGAAGAAGCGGGCGGCAAAGGTTCCGCTATCGATTATGATTATGATTTTATCGGTGGGAATCGCCGTGATGATCCTGGGAGAGCTCTTTGTAAGATATTATCTGCAGAAGCTTGCAAAGAGGCTGAACCGGATATTAGACGGAATGACACAGGTTATGGACGGGGATTTGGACGTGAGGATTCCGGTAAATAAGAATGGTGATGAACTGGATGTTATTTCCAGATGCTTTAATGAGATGTGCGTCAATCTGGACGAGCATATCAAGAAGCGTTATCTTGCGGAGATCGAGCAGAAGAACGCGGAGATGTCGGCGCTTCAAAGCCAGATCAACCCCCACTTTTTATATAATACACTGGAGGCTATCCGCATGAAGGCTATCTGCAGCGGCGACCGGGAAGTGGGAAAGATGCTTTACAGTCTTGCTGTTACATTCCGTGCCCAGATTAAAGAAGCGGACGTTATTACGCTGGCCCAGGAGCTGCATTACAGTAAAAAATATATGGAACTTTTTGAATTCCGTTATCAGAATCAGTTTCAGTCTGTGGTGGAGTGTCCGGAAGAATATCTGCAGACGCCGGTCATAAAATTCGTGCTGCAGCCTGTTATCGAAAATTATTTTATACACGGCATTCGTATGAAGGAACAGGATAATTTTATACGGATCGCGGTGGAGAAAGAAGACTGCTACAGGATTATCGTGGAGGATAACGGGAAAGGGATGACGGAGGATGAGATCAGGGCAAAGAACGAAGAGCTTGACCATGATATTATGAAGAAGCAGTCTTCGATCGGGATTTCCAATGTAAACCGGAGGCTGAAGGCCGTCTACGGCAAGCCGTACGGAATCCATATAGAGGCAAGGCAGGGGGGAGGTCTTCGGGTTATATTAAGCTTTAAACCGGTAAAGAGTGAAGAAAGAGGAGAAGAAGAGCTATGAAGAAGAAAGTAATGATTGTGGAGGATGAGGAATTAATCCTGCAGGGAATACGGAATATTCTGGATTGGGAAGCTCTGGGGCTTGACGTGGTGCATATGGCTCATGACGGAGCGGAAGCGCTTCAGATGTGGGAGAAAGAGCCGGTACATATTGTAGTGACGGATATCAGTATGCCGGAGATGGACGGATTGACGCTCCTTCGGAAGATCAGGGAGAAGGAGGAACAGGTACGTTTTATTATCCTGACGGGGTATGATGAGTTTGATTATGCCAGAGAAGCGATACGTCTGGGAGTCGAAAATTATATCTTAAAGCCGATCAATGAGGAAGAGTTAGAACGTCAGCTTCGGGAAACGGTGCAGAAGTTAGAAGAGACGGATAAGAAGAAACTTCAGTATATCGATGAAAAGACACAGTGGATCAACTTTTTAAGCGGGAAATCCCTGAAGGAAGAATACGGTAAATATGAGAAAATACTGGGAATCAGCGAAGGACACGGAGAGTACTATGCGGCTGTCATGAAGTGGAACGCGGACAGGCTGAAGGAAAAGAAGATTGCGGAAGTTCTTGTGGAGCTGAAGAAAGAGGGCGGATTAAGGATTGTACATCTTCCGCCGGATAATCTGCTTATGGTACTGTTGGAGCATGAAGCGGATGAAGAAGGGGCGCTGGAGTATTTTTCAGAACTGCAGAACAGGATTGAAAGCAGTTTTGACATCATGACTTTTATCGGCGTAGGTTCATCCTTTCACAGCATTGAGCAGCTTCCGGAGGCATACAAGAGTGCAAAGAAGCTGCAGAAATATCTGATTATCGAAGGGTACGGGAGCTGTATCAGCCAGAGGCAGATCGGAAGCAGGAAAACGGAAGCGATTCGTATGGATGAGGCGCTTCTCAGGAAATATATTTTGAAAAAGGATAAAGAATCTGCCGCCGCCTATATAGAGGATTTATTCATCAGCAATATGCGCAAAGACGCTTCCGCCGGCTCTTTGTATCAGACGGCGGTGAAAACGGCGATGCTGCTCCAGGATATTAAGAAGGAGTACAGGCTTGAATCCGACCGGTTTTATGATCTTACGGAGTTGATTGAGACGATCTTCGGAGCGGACGATATCCTCGGAATAAAAGCAGCGTTTATTTCGGAGATTACAGAGATTATGGAATGTATGCATGAAGAGGATACTATGTATACTCCGGTGGTGCGTCAGATCATTGCCGAGGTACAGCACAATTATAAAGAAGATATGAATCTGAAGACGCTGGCTTACAAGTATCATATGAATGCGTCTTATCTCGGTCAGATCTTCCAGAAAGAAGTGGGGTGTTCCTTTGCCCAGTATCTGAGCAACACGAAAAACGGGATTGCCAAAGATCTGATCCTGAATACAAATATGAAAATAAATGATATCGCAAAGCAGGTAGGGTATCCGGATACCAGCTATTTTTACAGGAAATTCAAACAATGCTACGGCGTGTCGCCTGCGTCTCTGCGTGAAATGAAAAAATATTAGAGTGGACAAAATCGTGAAATAATGGACAAATTATTTCGCGATTTTTTTGTCCTAGAATTTGTGCAATGAACCTAAAAGTTTTCAACTTTTCATGAAAAGTGCACAATGATATAGTGGAGATGGATCAAAAATACACCGCAAGTTGACGAACCGCTAAGGAACTGCAGAAAATGAAAAAGTCAAAATATGTGAATTATTGATATATGGTTCCTGAGTCGACAGACGGTACAAAAGGAGGGTTAAAAGTGAGAGTAAACACAAAAAAGGCTGATAAGCCGAAAGGGAATTTTCTGAGCCGGCTGAAAGCGAACAAGGAGCTGCTTATCTTAAGTATGCCGGGGGCAATCTGGTTTCTGTTTTTTGCATACCTGCCGCTGTTCGGTATCCTGGTAGCATTTAAGAAATTCCGATTGTCCGGAGACGGATTCTTCTACAATTTATTTACAAGCGAGACCGTCTGGTTTGACAATTTCAAATTCCTGTTCAGCAGCGGCGATGCATGGATTATTGTAAGGAACACAGTACTTTACAACTTTACATTCATCATACTCGGCGTGGCGGTGCCGGTAGTACTTGCATTACTGCTGAATGAGATCAAAAACAAAGGGATGATGAAGATCTACCAGAGCTCGATGTTCCTGCCGTATTTTCTGTCTTGGGTAGTTGTAAGTTATTGTGTATTTGCATTCCTGAATCCGGAAAAGGGCTATTTTAACGCGGTTATCCAGCAGTTCGGAGGAGAGCCTGTTTCCTGGTACACAGAGACGAAATTCTGGCCGTTTATCATTATCTTCATGAGCCAATGGAAGGGAATGGGGTATAACACGGTCGTCTATCTGGCGTCAATCTGCGGAATTGATAAGACTTACTATGAAGCGGCGGTTCTGGACGGGGCGACCAAATGGCAGCAGATCAAATATATTACGCTGCCGCTTCTGAAGCCGGTAATCACGATTCTGCTCATCATGTCCGTGGGAGGAATATTCAAAGCAGACTTCGGATTGTTCTATCAACTGCCGAAGAATTCCGGGCCGCTGTATCCGGTAACCAATGTACTTGATACATACATTTTCCGGGCGCTTAAGACAAGCGGTGAGATCGGCATGAGTTCCGCGGCGGCGCTGTTCCAGTCTACGGTCGGATTCGTATTGATTATGATCGCGAATAAGATCGTATCAAAGGTTGATAATGAAAACGCATTATTCTAGAAAGGGGGGACGAACATGGCGGGCAAAGTAATGTCTAAAAGAAAAATGGAAAAAAGAATTAAAAAGATAGAGGCAGAGGAATGCAGATATAATCAGATCAAAACGCCGACGAATATTATATTCAACATATTGCTGACCGTATTGTCGTTGATCTGTGTGATTCCGTTCATCTTTGTCATCATCATCTCATTTACGGACGAGGCTTCACTGTCGATGAACGGATACCGGTTTATTCCGGAAAAGTTGAGCTTCTATGCTTATGAATATATCATAAGCGCCGGGGAAAATATCTTAAGAAGTTACGGTGTGACAATTTTTATCACGATCGTCGGAACCATCATCGGATTGCTGCTGACAGGTACTTACGCATATGCGCTGTCCAGGAAGACATACGCGTACCGTAAATTCTTTACGACTGTAATCACGATCCCGATGCTGTTCAGCGGCGGTATGATCGCGAATTACCTGATCGTAACCAAGGTACTTATGTTAAAAGATTCTCTCTGGGCGCTGATCTTGCCTCTCTGTCTGAATTCGTTTAACATCATTGTGCTCCGGACATTTTTTAAGACGAGTATTCCGGATGCGGTGGTAGAATCAGCCAAGATTGACGGGGCGTCCGAGTGGAGGCTTTTCTTCCAGATCGTGATTCCGATGGCGCTTCCGGGACTCGCGACGATCGGTCTGTTCCTGACGCTGGGATACTGGAACGACTGGTTTAACGCTATGATGTATATGGACAATAAGGACTTGATCCCGCTGCAATATCTGCTGATTCAGATCGAAAGCTCGATCGACTGGCTTGCGAATAATAAGGCCACGATGGGAGTCGACGGGATTACGGCGGCGGCGAATATGCCAAAAGAGACGATTAAGATGGCAATCGTAGTGATTTCCACGTTACCGATTATTTTTGCGTACCCATTCTTCCAGAGATATTTTGTGAATGGATTGACAGTTGGGGCAGTAAAAGAGTAGAATTAGAAAGGAGAATATATCATGAAGTTTAATATGTTTAAAAGATTTGCAGCGGCGGGCCTTGCGGCGGTGATGACAGCAGGTCTGCTGGCCGGATGCGGCGGGAAAAAAGCAGAGACGAATTCCAGCGGAGACGAGGTTGTAGAACTTACCTGGTGGCAGATTG
>CANODD010000135.1 GCA_947564705.1 uncultured Dorea sp.
GCTCTTTCCTGTTCGCTCGCCGCTACTTGGGAAATCGATTTTTCTTTCTCTTCCAAGGCGAACCTCCTTCCCAGAATTAGTTCTGTAAAACGTATTACAATTAATATAACCTATTCTCATATAAAAAAGAGTCATCAAATTGCTTTTTATTTTCATTTAAAGTTTGTTGAAATTTTATAAGTCAAAGTGTATAGTGGAAACAGGACGGAGGAAGGAGGGGGCGCCATATGTTCCGTATATTTAAAAAATCAGGACTTAATTCAGACATAAAGCCTTACGACCCGGCCAATCAGAAACCGATTCTCCGCTGCAGCATCTGTACCGGGGAACAGGTGGCGGGATTCAAGGATCTGCGTACCGGAAAATTCACAGACATCATGCTGATCAGGAATGATCAGGATCTGCAGAATTTCAAGGATCAATACGGCGTAACTGATATAACGAAAGAGTTTTAAGAAGAGAGGAGATTCTTATGGGTATATTATTTAATCAACAGGCGGGTATTTTTAAATTGGACGCCTTGGATACCAGTTATATCATCGGTATCTTCGACGATGAGAAGTTTGTCGCGCATTTATACTACGGCAAGAGAATTATAGATTCGGATGTTAATTATCTGTATGGTCCGTTATATCAGGTTCGGCCGTCGGTATTGCCGGGGCAGGCGGGACGGATTATGGACGCGGTTCCTTTTGAGTATCCGACTTACGGCTGCGGAGATTATCGTGAGCACTGTCTTGAGGTAGAAACCATTGACGGATACCACGCATGTGACCTGCGCTATGAATCACATAAGATTTACCCGGGGAAACCGCGTCTTAACGGTTTGCCGTCAACTTTTGAGAAGGAAGAGGGCGACTGTAATACGTTGGAATTGGTATGCCGGGATAAGACCCTTAATCTTAAAGTAACGCTTTTGTATACCGCGTTTGAACATTTGAATGTAATTACCCGTTCGGCGCTTATTACAAACGAGAAGGAAGAGGCTGTTTATATAAAGAGGGCGATGTCCGGATGTCTGGAATTTGACCGTCAGAACTTTGATGTGCTGACGCTTCACGGAAGCTGGGAAAGGGAATGTGGTCCGGTCCGTACGCCGCTGCGTCAGGGAAAGGTTACGACAGGAAGCACCAGAGGCGAGTCGGGACCGACGGATAATCCCTTTCTGGCGGCGCTTGACCGAGATGCCACGGAAGAGACTGGAGAAGTATTTGCCATGAATCTGGTCTATTCAGGGAATTTCCTGGGAGTTGCGGAGGGGCATCATTTCCGCGGGTCGCGGCTTGTGATGGGAATCAATCCGGTTAATTTTAGTTGGAAGCTCGATCAAGGCGAGACATTCACCGCTCCGGAGGTTGTGATGGTCTATTCTGACCAGGGACTTGGGAAGATGAGCAGAACTTTCCATGATCTATATAGAAGACATCTGATTCGCGACGTCTATCCGGATATGCCGAGACCGATTTTGATCAATAACTGGGAGGCAACTTATTTTAATTTTACATTTGAAAAACTGATAGAGATCGCGGCAGAAGCCGCGAAGTGCGGGATTGAGTTGTTTGTGTTGGACGACGGCTGGTTTGGCGACAGGAACGACGAAAAAAGAGGGTTGGGAGACTGGTTTGTCAATGAAGAAAAGTTGCCTGGAGGCATTGCGCGCCTTTCGGAGGAGATCAACAATCTTGGTATGAAATTTGGTCTGTGGATCGAACCGGAAATGGTCAGCCCTGAGTCGAAATTATTTCGGGAGCATCCGGATTGGGCGATCCAGATTCCGGGAAGGCATCGTTCGTTGTTCCGCCATCAATATGTTCTGGACTGGTCCAGGAAAGAAGTGCGCGACCACATCTATGGTATGATTCATCAGGTGTTATCCGGCGCCAATGTAGAGTATATCAAATGGGATATGAATCGTACCTTGACGGAGACGGCGTCCGCCGCGCTGCCGGCAGACCGGCAGGGAGAGCTGTGCCACAGATATGTTTTGGGAGTATATGAGATTATGGGTCGTCTTAGGAATGATTTCCCGTCCCTTTTGCTGGAGAACTGTTCTGCGGGAGGTTCCAGATTTGACCCGGGTGTTCTCTACTTTAGTCCGCAGATATGGGGATCGGATGATTCGGATGCCGTAGAGCGGATCAAGATCGAGATGGGAGCGTCTATGTGCTATCCTCTTTCCACGATAGGAGCGCATGTGAGCGCTGTGCCGAATCATCAGACCGGAAGGATCACATCGCTTGAGACCCGGGGATATGTGGCTATGGCGGGAACCTTTGGATATGAGCTGAATATTGCCGGGATGAGTGAAGCCGAGAAAGATGTGATCCGTAAACAGGTGGATATCTATCATAAATATAATCGTATTGTGAAGGAAGGCGATCTTTATCGGATCGAAGATTCATTTGAAGATCCGGACTATGCATGTTGGATGGTAGTATCTAAGGATAAAAAAGAAGCATTAGTAACATATATCCAGATACACGCGCTGCCGGGATATTTTGGAGCGGCCAGGAAGCTGCGTCTGAAGGGATTGGAGGAGGAGACAGTCTATAAGGCAGCGGTCATTTCTGTTTCTGCCGAAGTAAGGAATGACGAAGCGCATCTGGAAGGAGCGGAAGATACAGAGAAGACATATGCGACGCTGGAGATAACAGGATCTGCATTGATGAATGCAGGATACTGGATGGAACGTTTGAGCGGCGATTATATGGGGATGATGATTTATCTGAAAGCAAGATAGGAGGATATGCATGGACGGATAAACCGCATATCTGTATAATAGAACCCACAGTGTGCAAAGGGATCTGCGCATTGTGGGTAATTTTTTTATTTTCATGCAGTACCTTTTTAAAGGTTTGAATTGTTAATAATTTAACAATTCTTTCATGCCAGTAATGATAAAAAGATAGAAAATGCCTTTTTTTTGAATGAATAAAACCGCAATAAGGAGAGGAAATGAGTATAATTGTATATAAGTATTAGCATTAAGGAGGAAAAACTATACAGTCTACACAAAAAGTTCGTTCAAATGTTCGCTGGCAAGATAGAGAAGAACTGTGAAGTGCGGAGCTGATGCGGAGGAGAGTCGTTATGGTGAAGAAAAAACCCAAGCTGGAATTTAGATATTATGAAATAGAACCTAATGAACAAGTCCTTGCGCTTCTTGGGGAGAACTGGAGAAGGTCGTATGGGAAGGATATTGATAAACTGCACTTCCATAATTATATGGAGGTAGGGATTTGCTACGAGGGGCATGGGGAAAGCATACTGCGTAATAGTGTAAAAACATTTGAAAAAGGAAGTATCATCATCGTGCCGCCCAATTATCCGCACAGTAAT
The DNA here is from genome assembly GCA_947564705.1 of uncultured Dorea sp. Lineage (GTDB taxonomy): Bacteria > Bacillota > Clostridia > Lachnospirales > Lachnospiraceae > Sporofaciens. The sequence continues at coordinate 3,340 of CANODD010000135.1, forward strand.
TCTGCAGACTTTGGTACGACGGCCTATTGGGAATGGCTGTATCTGGATATTGACAGCGTGCTCCAGGATATGAAGGAGCTATCTTTTAGTAAATTAGATGTAAATTATATGCGAAATGCGTTGTATGAGTCGGCGTTATTTTTTCATCAGGATGAATACCGAAAGATCAGCAATATTATTCTGAAGATTCGGGATGAGTGTGACCGGAAAGCATATATGTACAGGGAGAGCCTGAAAGGGTTGCTGCAATCCTTCGTAGTTGAGCTGCTGCGGATTCGTAATGTTCAGGAAGATATGCCGAAAAAAAGTTCCAGGAATTTCCAGATTGCACCCGCACTCAGTTATGTGAAGGAACATTATAACGAGGAAATTAAGATTCAGAATCTGGCGGAGGTGTGCGGAATCAGTGAGACTCATTTTCGAAGGATTTTTCAAGAATGTATGAATATGGGACCGAATGATTATATCAATGTAATCCGGATTCAGGAGGCGAGTAAGCTTCTGTTGAAAAGTTTTGCGACGATGGAGGAAATTGCGTTTCAGGTGGGCTACGGTGATGTGTCGACATTTACCAGAAATTTTAAGAAGATGTTCGGCATGACGCCTTATCAGTGGAAACGGTCGCCGGATAATTATTCGGGACATATGCTGGATTCCAAAGTCAGTGTGCTGAGAGGTTGGGAGTAGAAAGAGATAGATTGCTTCGTGTAATTTGCCGTATGGAGAAATGTTATTGCATAAAGGAATGGACATATAGCCTGAAAAAAGTAGAATATGCCTTTTTTTTGATTGAATACAAACGCAATAAAACAGAAAAAGTGACTATAATTATACCTATAAAATCAGTCAGAAGAGATCAAAAATATACAAATTGCACAATAAATCTCTTCGGCAAGAAAAGGAGGATTATAGTAATGAAAAAAAGGTTTATTTCAATGCTGTTGGCGGGAGCTATGGTATTTTCTCTGGCGGCCTGCGGCGGTAACGGAGGCAGCGGCGGTTCAGGCGGTGATGCCAAGGGCGAGGGCGCGGCCGACATGGGAACGAGCGACGATGAGAATACACTGACAGTCGCGGCATGGGATCCGAACTTCAATATTCCTGCGCTTAAGGCAGCGGCGGAAGATTATAAGGAGAATGTAAATAAGGATTTTGTACTTGATGTTAAAGAACAGGCCGGTTCGCAGGATATAGAGACGGCGATCGCTACGGCGGCATCATCAGGCAAGTATGAGACGCTGCCGGATATGGTGCTCTTCCAGGATCATTGGATTCAGAAGTTCGTAGCGGATTATCCGGATGCATGGCAGGATGTAGACGATATAGATATTAATTGGGATGATTTCTATGCAGAGAAGATCGACTATTCTACCATAGACGGCGTCCACTATGGTGTTCCGGTTGACGGCGGTACCGTTATCATGGCCTATCGAGTAGATCTTCTGGAAGAGGTCGGTTATAGCATTGACGATATGAAGGGAATCACATGGGAGAAGTTTATCGAGGTCGGCAAGGCAGTGAAGGATAAGACTGGCAAGGCGCTTTTGTGTATGAACAGCGACGGAAATGATCTGATATATATGATGCTGCAGGCTGAGGGCGTGTCACAGTTCAAGGACGGCAAGCCGTATATTACGGAGAATGACAAGCTTAAAGAGATTGTGCAACTGGTTGTAGATATGGCCAAGGAGGGCGTGCTGCTTTTGCCTAATAGCTGGTCGGATTATACGGATAAGGCTATCCAGGGAGACCAGGTAGCAGGTGTCATGAACGGAAATTGGATTATCCCGACCATCGAGGCGGTGGATGCCAACAACGGAAAGTGGGAGATCACGACCATGCCAACCTTGGACGGCAAGGAAGGCTATGCTTCTAACGGAGGTTCTTCTCTGTATATAACAGCTAACTGTAAGAAGACAGAGCTTGCGAAGGATTTCCTTGCTTATACATTCGGCGGAAGTACTGTGACTTATGACGGAGCTCTTAAGGACGGCGGCGTGGTATCCACATATATTCCTGCCGGCGAATCCGAAGTATACAACGAGGGTGTGGAATTCTTCAATAATACGCCGATTTACGCACAGATCTCGGAGATGGGAGCCAATGTAGAGACCATCGAACAAAGTCCTTATCACTACACATGCCGTGAGAAGCTCGGCGCTGCGGTTATCAATATTGTAAACGGCGGCGATCTGGAGGAAGAGCTGAAAGGCGCGGAAGATCAGTTGAATTTTGAGATGGGCAATTAAATTTATAGAAATACATAATATACGATACGAGAACGGGGAGAGCGGATTGCCGTTTTCCCCCTTCTATTGCGAAAAGGAGGTTTTGGGGTGGAAAAGAAAAAAGGAATGAACCTGCTTCAGAAACAGTCGAGAGCGGGTTGGGTATTTCTCGCACCGGCGACACTTTTGATCGCGGTGATGAGTTTCTGGCCTATGGTCAGCGCTTTTATCACTTCGTTAAAGACGGGTTCCAGCGCTGATATGCAGTGGGCCAGTCCGATTACATACAATTATACCAGGATGTTTGCGGATAAACTGTTCCTTCGTTCTATAGGGAATACATTCCTGTATCTGGCGGTTCAGGTACCGATCATGCTGGTGCTTGCAATCCTGCTTGCACAGTTATTGAATAATAAGGATCTGAGATTGAAGGGATTCTTCCGTACGTGTGTATTCCTTCCCTGTGCAACAGCGCTGGTTTCTTATTCTTTGATTTTTAAATCATTATTTGCAACGGAGGGTCTGATTAATACGATTCTTGTGAATCTGGGGATTCTGTCTGAAAATTATAACTTCCTGGGCAATTCCACCAGTGCAAAGATAGTTATTATACTCGCTTTAATCTGGAGATGGACAGGGTACAATATGGTGTTCTACCTGGCAGGGCTGCAGAATATTGAGTATTCTGTATATGAGGCGGCCAAGATAGACGGCGCGAACGGTTGGCAGACATTCTGGGGGATTACCGTTCCGCTTTTGAAGCCGACGATCATTATGACGTTTATTATGTCTATCAACGGAACGCTGCAGCTCTTTGACGAATCTGTGAATTTGACCAACGGAGGGCCGGCGAACTCTACGATTACCATGTCGCATTATATCTATAATAATACCTTTGGTACCGGCGTAGCGAACTTCGGATATGCGACCGCCATGGCGTTCCTCGTATTTATTATGGTAGGCGTCCTGGCATTGATCAATATGAAAGTAGGTGATACACGTGACTGAGAAGAAGAACAGAAGTATGATCCAGCGCCGGTTAATTCCGACTTATATTTTCCTGGCAATTGTGTCGTTCATTTCCGTGTTCCCGTTCTACTGGATGATCTCTGCAGCGACGAATACATCCTTTGATGTTGCGCAGGGAAGGATCCTGCCGGGCGGTAATCTGGCGGTAAATTTCCAGAATCTGATCGGCGGACAGAATCTTTGGGGTTCTATGTGGAATTCTTTCCGGTATTCCATCTCGCAGACCATTATTGCGTTGTTCATCTGCTCGCTGGCAGGTTTTGGTTTCGAGCTTTATCACGACAAGAAGAAGGATATGGTATTTACCATTCTGCTTCTTGCCATGATGATTCCGGGAGTTGCAACGATGATTCCTCTGTTTAAGATGATCGCGGGCATGAACTTACTGAACTCTGCGCCAGGCTTTATTCTTCCGGCAATTTCTACGCCGTTTTTGATTATGATGTTCCGGCAGAATTCCAGGAACTTTCCGATTGATGTCATGGAAGCGGCCAGGATTGACGGATTGACAGAGTTTCAGATTTTCTTTCGCATGTATTTGCCGATGATGAAGTCTACTTACGCGGCGGCGGCAGTTATATCCTTTATGAATGCATGGAATTCTTATCTGTGGCCGAAGGTAATCATGACAGATACGGACGCGCAGACAATGCCGATGCTGATCGCTAACCTGGCGTCCGGATATACGACGGATTACGGATTGCTGATGTTAGGCGTATTGTTTTGTTCTGTGCCTACGATGGTTGTATTCTTCATCCTGCAGAAGCAGTTTGCGGAAGGTATTACAGG
>CANODD010000136.1 GCA_947564705.1 uncultured Dorea sp.
CGATCTGTTCACCGATTATGCAGCGCTTAGAAAAGAGCAGGAGGAAAAAGAAGCGGAACAAAAAAAAGAAAGAAAATTGCAGCAGGCCATGCTGGAGATCAAAAAGAAGTACGGAAAGAATGCGATCCTTAAGGGAACGAATCTGATAGAAGGCGCGACGGCTATGGAGCGGAATAACCAGATCGGCGGGCATAAAGCGTAAAAGCCGCCCCCCTCGACCCGTTGCTCACGAAAATAACATGCCTGCCAAAAAAACTGCGGAATGGAGATTAATTATGGAAAAAAAAGAAACATTATTCATGAATCAAGAAAAGGGTTATAAATATAGAGATATGCTCGACCTTCCTCATCATATATCCAAGACGCATCCGCCTATGCCGATACCAGACAGAGCCGCACAGTTTGCTCCTTTTGCGGCGCTGACCGGCCACCATGAAGCAGTAAAAGAGACTGCCCGGCTTACGGGGACACGGATCGAACTGGACGAATACTGCAAGGCGGCGGTGGACAGGACGCTGCAGACGATACGCGAGCAGCTAAAAGAGGAACCGCATGTTCTAATTACATATTTTGTACCGGATGAAAAGAAAACCGGGGGATCTTATGAAACTGCGGCCGGATGTGTAAAGAAGATGGATGAATATCACCGTATTCTCACTTTGACGGACGGAATCAGGATACCGATTGATGAAATTATAGAGATAGAAAGACAATAAATGTATATTGAGAGTTCTTATTTGCGACGCAAACAAGCCGCTCAGCGGATACATGGCGCCAGTCAAATACCGCGTATCCGCTTTCCCCCGTAAGCAACAACACTCTACATTTAAATAGGCTCATCCCAGAGTTCATGCCAGTCTTTTGCTCCCTCCCATAAGAAGACATGCCCCTTCACCAGCCTGTTTCCACGTTCCAACGCCGCCATGGAAACCATCTCTTCCTCCGTCAGGGGATCCTCTGTCATACATTTCAGATTCTCGTAATAATGATGCACAGAGAACGGAATCGGAACCTGTCCGTTCTGATGCGCCCATTTTAACGCCACAATTGCCGGCGTCACTCCATGCGCCTTGGCAATCTTTTGTATCTCCGGCATTTCAAGATCTACGATATCTTCTTCCATAATATCCCGCTCAGGTCTTCGCGGTGAACCAATGGGCATATATCCTATCGGAACGATATCCCGCGCCTCAAGATATTTCTGAATCTCCCTCTGCTGAAATGCAGGATGCATCTCGATCTCTGCCGCTGCCGGCTTAATCCGCAGCTTCGGAAGCACCGCTTCCATCTTAGGTATCGTCATATTCGATATGCCGATATGTCGGATCAGCCCCTTCTCCACCAACGCTTCACACTGACGGTAAGTATCCAGGAACTCGTCTGCACAAAACGGTCTGGAATCAGGATTCCTCGCATCCACATCACATCCCGGCGCATGATAATTTGGGAATGGCCAATGAATAAAGTAAACGTCCAGATAGCCGCATTCCAGATCATCAATACTCTTCCTGCATGCCCGTTCCACCTCCCGGTGCATATCGTTCCACACCTTCGACATGATAAATAATTCTTTTCGCTCTACAATCTTCTCGTCCAATACTTTCCTGAACACCTGTCCAATCTGATACTCATTGCCATAACAAGCTGCGCAGTCGAACAGGCGGTATCCGCAGCGAACTGCGCCTTCTACTGCACTCGATACTTCTTCCGGCGTTACCCGATCCGAACCGAAGGTCCCCATTCCTACACATGGAATCTCCACGCCTGTATACAACCTCTTCTTTGGTATTATGGATGGATCCACAGTCTTCATCGTCCCTCTTCCTCCTTAACTTTTCTTTTGGAAAATATCCGCAGTCTTTCTTCTATCATAAATCCGCCATGCCGTTTTAGCAACATATTTTTACAATACATCATGCCGCAATCAAGTAGGGAAGACTCTTCCCTACTCGCCGCGCGCCCCGTGCGCCGCCTTAGCGGCAGATTTCCTCTGCACGGGACTATGCATAAAAAAGGCACATGCCTCGGCCGCATATGCCTTTTAAAGTATCTTTTAAAGTATCTTTTAATCCGCTATCTTAATCATAGCTTTCCCTGCTCTCCGGTACTCTGGCTTCGTAAACACATCGGTTATCTGGTCAAGCGGAACGATATTCGTTATCAGGCTCTCCAACTCTATCGTACCGGATTCCAGCACACGAATTGCCCGCTCAAACGTATAAGGGTTAATGAAAGACGATGTAATCTTCAGTTCTTTCTTAAATACGTCGTCCGGTTTCAGCGGATATGCATCCTCCGGTGAAGCAAGACCGAAATACATGACTGTCGCCCCTTTTCCCGCAAACCTCACGGCATCCGCCTGTGTATGGATATTACCTACACATTCAATGACGACGTCTACATTCTCACAGTAATCAGCAAGAACCTCTTCTACATCTTCTTCTATCGGGTTGATCGTCTTGGTGGCGCCAAGCTTTCTCGCCAGCTCCCTTTTCTCTTCCACCGGTTCGGACATGATTACCCTTGCCGCGCCTGCATTCTTTGCAAGCTGCATCATAATCATCCCGATGGGGCCTCCTCCCATGACGAGAACCGTACACCCGGCTTTGATATTACACAGATCAATTCCATGCAGGCAGCAGGAGATAGGCTCTGCCATTGCCGCTTCTATAAAGCTCAGATTCTCAGAGAACTTATATACCTGTTTTTCACGCATGATCACATATTCGGCAAATCCGCCGTCCACCGTCGTTCCCACGCCGACGTTATTGGTACAGAAGTGCTGCATCGCGTTTTTGCAGAAATAACATTCGCCGCACATATCGTTCGGATCTCCGCTCACTCTGTCCCCTTCTTTTACCGTTGTAACATCTGCTCCAATCTTCGCCACAACTCCGGAGAACTCATGCCCGGGGATCAGCGGAGGGTTCACTTCAAAAGAACCCCCGTCCCCGTTAAAGATGTGCATATCCGTACCGCATACTCCGCAGTACTTTACCTGAATCATCACTTCATTATTCTTAAGTTCCCTTACCGGTACTTCTTCCACTCTCAGATCCTGCGGACCATGATACACCGCTGCCTTCATAATTAATACCTCCAAATTCTATCCTTACATCCTGCTAATTCGCCTGTTTCTTTTTCTGATAGCAGTCAAAACCAACCGCCAGCACAAGTACGATACCCAACACGATATTCTGAATCCAACTGTTCAGATTGATCAGTACCATACCGTTGTTCAGCGCGCTGATGATAAATGTACCTGCTATAACCCCTGACATTCTGCCTGACCCTCCGGCGACAGACACACCGCCTAAGACAACACAGGTGATTACTTTGAACTCGTAGCCAAGACCCGCGTTACCCATACCGGAATTCACACGTGACAGAAGCACAAGACCTGCCAGACCTGCGAAGAACCCTGATAACGCGAATACCAGATATTTCACTCTTCCCGTACGGATACCGGACAGCCTCGCCGCCTCGATATTGCCGCCTACCGCATAGAAATAACGTCCGAAATACGTCTTATTCAAGATAAACGCGCCCAGTGCGAAGCATAGAATCATGATGACCACCGGTACAGGAACCGGGCCGATCTTCCCCTGGCCGAACACTTTGAAAGCTTCCGTAAATCCGTTGATAGGCTGCCCGTCGCAGATAATCAGCGCAATACCGGAAAATGCCGTCTGCGTAGCAAAGGTCGCGATCAGGGCAGGAATACCGATCGTGGATACCATGAAGCCATTCAGCACGCCGATCAGTGTAGACGCCGCCAGTGTAATGATGATCGCCAGCGCCATCGGCACACCCTTATGTACCATCAGATATGCACACAATACATTCACAAATGTGATGATAGAACCTGTCGACAGATCAATATCTCCCAGCAGGATTACGAAAGTCATACCCACAGAGGCAATTCCCCATACAGCTACCTGGCGGAGCATAATCAGGAGATTCGTCGCCGTGATAAATCTTGGATTTGCGATTGTAAATCCGATACAAAGTACGATAAACACTACCCATATTGCCTGACTTTTAACTATATTTCCTATTTTACTTTCCTTCATTGGTTTACCCTCCTACTCTTTTGACGCCGCAGACGCGAACGTCATGATTCTCTCCTGGCTGAACTCTTCCTTCTTAAGTTCACCGGTCATATTTCCCTCAGCCAATACAAGTATCCTGTCAGACATCCCCATCAGCTCTTCCATCTCGGAAGAGATCATCAGGATTGACTTCCCTTCCTTTTCTACCAGATCGTTCATTAACTTATATATCTCATATTTTGCGCCGATATCGATACCCCTGGTGGGCTCGTCGAAGATAATCAGTTCGGAGTTAGCCGCCATCCATCTTCCCAGGATAACCTTCTGCTGGTTACCGCCGCTTAGATTCTTAATCAACTGATTCAGATTCGGCGTCTTGATCGCCATATTTTCACGGTACTTCACGGCGACGGACTGCTCCTGCTTCTCATCGATCACACTGAGATGTGAGTCCCTCTCATAGATCGGCATATTGATATTATTTTTGATCGAGATTCCAAGCATCGCGCCGTGACGTTTCCTGTCCTCCGGTACCAGCGCGATTCCCAGGTCGATTGCTTCTCTCGGAGACTTCGGGTCGATCTCTCTTCCTTTGTAGATCATCTGTCCCGACTTCTTCGGCACGGCTCCGAAGATCATCTCCGCAAGCTCCGTACGCCCGGCGCCTACCAGCCCTCCAAGACCCAGTATCTCGCCCTTATGCAGCTTCAGGCTTATGTCCTTATCCCCGTTTCCGGTTACATTTTTAAGCTCAAGCACTATTTCATCCTTTTTAACGCAGTCTCCCCTCGGAGGATACGTCTCTGTCAGCTCACGTCCGACCATAAGCTGGATCAGTTCCTCCACCTGGCTCTTCTTCGTGATCAGCGTCTTCACGTATTCACCGTCCCGGATAACCACAATACGGTCTGAGAGCCGGTATATTTCCTCCAGCCTGTGTGAGATATAGATGATGGAAACGCCCTTCTTTCTCAGGAGCTCTACCACCTCGAACATACTCTCTACCTCCGCGCTGGTCAGAGGCGCGGAAGGTTCGTCCATGATCAGTATCCTTGCGTTCTGCTGGATTGCCTTGGCGATCTCCACCATCTGCTGATAACCTACCGTCAGGTCCTTCATCATCGCCTTCGGGTCTATCTTGATATGAAGCTGATCGAACGCCTTGGCAGCTTCTACCTCCATCGCTTTCTTGTCTACGATGATACCCTTTCGAATCGGACGCCCCAGGAACAGGTTTTCCGCCGCCGATAATTCCTTTACGTTGTTAAATTCCTGATAGATAATCGCAATACCGTTCTCCGCCGCAAGCTGCGGAGTCATACTGGAAAATTCCTTCCCGTTCACGATGATCTTACCGGAAGTCGGGATAACTGCTCCTGAACAGCACTTAATCAGCGTGGACTTTCCGGCGCCGTTTTCTCCGATCAGCGCAAGAATCTCTCCTGCCTTTAATTCCAATGTGACGTCTTTCAGCGCAACAACACCCGGGTATTCTTTTCTTATATGCTGTAACTGCAATACATATTCTTCACTCATATTCGTCTCCCGTGACTATACTTTCTATTACATTCCTTCGAGTATCTTATCAACATTCTCCGGCGTGATCGGTCCGATCTCCCGATATATGTTCTTTTCCGGCGAGAAATCTTCACCGGACAGGATCCTCTCGAACATCTCCGCACATGCTTTTGCCGTATCTTCGTTCGAACCTTCAAACCCTACGATGGCTCTGACCGCTTCGTCTCCTGCTTTCAGAGAATCCAACTGCTGCTGCGTTACGTCCGTCGTGATTACGCCGTAATTCTCCGGTATCTTCCCTTTCCCGAACTCTGCCAGCAAGGCTTCGTTGGACCCGATCATGGCTCCTGCACAGACGCCCACGAACACATTGGCGTCCGGGTGCGCAGACATAACCGTCTCCACGTTCGTCTGTGCCTCCGGCGCTTCGAGGCCATCCACCTCGGCGATGATCTCATAATTGTCCTCGCAGTTTTCTTCGAGTCCTTTTTTGATACCGTCCGCCCTCTCTAACAGAACCTTTGTAGACGGATACCCGATCACCGTTACCTTTGCTTTCTCGTCCTTGGTATAATTGTCATTGATAAATTCCGACGCCGTCTCACCGATTACTCTTCCAAGCTCCGTATTGTTAAGAACCCAGTTGGCCGTGGTATTCTCCATAGGATCATCCCAGCACATCACCTTAATATCCGCTTCCATGGCTTCGCCGCAGATCCCCTCAAGAGACTCCGCATCCGCCGGATGAACCATAATCAAATCACATCCTGATATGATGAAATTCTCCACCTGGCCTACCTGCGTTCCCGCATTGTTATCACAGCCGACAATCGTATAATCCCAGCCCCTCGCATCCATCTCCTTCTCAAGCTTTCCCATGACGCCTGCCCAGTAGGCATTTGAAAGAGACTGGATAGAGATACCGACCTTATAAGTCCCGTCGTCACGTCTGTCCGCACACCCCATCAGCATGAGGCCGATCATCGACGCGCAAAGAAGCGCGGCTAATATCCTCTTCTTCATCTTTTTTCTCCTTATTTTTAATATGCCAGGCAATCGTATCAAAAACTTCCAATATGCCGGACATCCGTTTTTGTCAGAAACATGTAAATGCGCCGTCGATTACAAAATCAGAACCTGTCGTGAAGGAACTTGTGTCTCCTGCAAGATATACGCAGATGGATTCCAGCTCTTCAGGCTTTCCCATCCTTCCCATAGGCGCCATCTCGTTCCACTTTTCAATCAGAGGAATCAGTGTCGGCGAGTTCAGCGTAAGTTCTGTTCCGATATATCCTGGACTGATGCTGTTGACCCGGACACCGCGCTTCGCCCATTCGATCGCAAGGGATTTGGTCAGTTGTATCACGCCTGCCTTCGAAGCGTTGTACGCACACTGCGGCTGCGGCACATTGACGATATGCGCCGACATAGAAGCTGTATTGATGATCGAACCGCCGCCATGTTCCAGCATGTACTTTCCGGCAGCAATATCCGTCAGGAATACGCCGTTTAAGTTAATGTTGATCACCTTACTCCACTGTTCATACGTCATCTCCTCGGCCGGCGCGTTAATGCAGATACCTGCGTTATTATGGCAGAAGTCCAATCCGCCTAATTCCTTAACAACCTGCTCCACCATCGCGTCTACCTGCTGCGGATCTGTACAGTCTGTTCTGATTGCAATGACTTTTCTGCCGGTCTCCTTTGAAAGTTCCTCCGCAGTCTTCTGCGCCTCTGCATAGTCCAGATCCACGATTGCTATGTCTGCTCCCGCTTCCGCAAAAGCCGTCGCCGTACA
>CANODD010000137.1 GCA_947564705.1 uncultured Dorea sp.
ACCGGCGAAAATATTCAGCTGCAATAACGGCGACAGCACAAAAATAAAGAACGGATAAATGAATATAAGACTCATCTTAACTGGGCGCATAAAACGTGCTTTATGGCAGAATGCTATGGTACAGAACCTAAATAAAACCTCTCGGTAAACTGACCGGACACCAATGATTCTAACGAAAGCGAACACTATATCAATTATAAATAGAGGGAAAAACTATGACAAAGAAAATAGCCGTAATCAATGATCTGTCGGGCTTCGGACGATGTTCTCTTACCGCGGCGATCTCCGTACTTTCTGTGATGGGAGTCCAGGCATGCCCCCTTCCAACAGCAATCCTGACCGCCCAGACAGGATACCCCAGCTACTATTGCGATAATTATACAGATAAGATGGGATATTTTCGCTCTGAGTGGAAGAAGATGAATCAACATTTTGACGGAATCTACACCGGATTTGTTTCCGATGAGAAGCAGATCACTCAGATCTTTCGTTTCATCGAAACTTTCAAGAGTCCCGACACATTTCTTCTGGTCGACCCTGTTATGGGTGACGAAGGGCTGCCTTATCCTATCTATACTCCAACCCTTCTTGAGAAAATGCATGAACTGGCAATATCAGCCGATATTATCACTCCGAATCTCACCGAGTTATGCCTTCTGACGAATAGTGACTACCAATCATTGATATCACATGATTCGCCCGATGAGCTCATACAGATAATCGGGACATTGGGACAGGAATTCTGCAAAAAAGGACCAAAACATGTAATTGTCACCGGAATCCGGTTCCAGGACAGCGACGGAATCGCAAAGATGGGCAATCTGCTGGTTGATTCGAACACTTTCTCTCTCTTTTCTTTTCCGTACATCGGCGGCAGTTATTCCGGAACCGGAGACCTGTTCGCTTCATGTATAGCCGCCGGAACTGTACGTGGCTGTTCCCTTCCCTCCGTCATCCAAACGGCAGGCGACTTCCTGGAACAATCGCTGATCGATTCTGTTAAAGAACAGATTCCTCGCAACGACGGGGTCAATTTTGAACAATTTCTCCCCCTCTTATTAAAAATTTAAAACCAACGTGATAAGCGCAGAATTCCTGTAAAGAAATTTCTGCGCAATCATGGGGAGAGTATCTCCCTATATATCCCCAATCTTCTTTATAATCCCACAGCATTTATAATGTCTTAGCGGGTAAGCCTCAATTGGCACATGTTTCTCTTTCGCAAGCCTGACCAGATGCTTAAGTTCCCTGCTGTCTTTATATCTTTCATCAACCAGGATCTTCCAGGGAACTCTTCTTAGCAGTACGCGCGTCGCCTCCCCGATTCCCGGCTTAATGAGATTAATATCTTCAACTTGATATTCTTTCGCCACCTCTTGCACCTCGTCAATTCCCGAACCCAACGCCTGGCTGCCGTCAGGTCCCGGCAATAATGTGAATTTCCTCTCGATCGCATCAATAAATTCATAAGACAGATCCGCATCCTTAAGTTCTTCATAGAATACTGCGCCGTGAAAATCATCTTCTCCTATGATATCATCGCGTAAAAATGTCCTGCTGATCAGCCCGGACACCGTACAATTCAGACACGAACTTGGAATCAGAATATCCTCATGGGTTCCGCAAAGCTCCGTCACATTCGCCGGATCCGCAACGACCGCAATCTCGGAAGATACACCTTCATATACTGCAATATCCTTCTTAAGTTCATTCAATATAGCGCCTTTGCCGATCCAACCATCCACAAATAATAACTGCTCCGCCTGATAACGTCCCAGCAGATATCCCATCGCGTTATGATCGATTCCCCGTCCCCGTATAATCGATAAAGAATAATGCGGGGCATTCACGCCATATTTGAACTTTATATACCGTTTTACCAGGATACCGATGGGTATCCCCGCCCTGGCAAGCGATACCAATACTACATCCGCGCCTTTTTTCTCCATGATTCTATCGGCAAGTCTTCCGACCGCCTGCGCCACAGTTTCCGAATAGATATCCAAGGTTTCTTTATAGATCCTCAGGTATCTATCCGTAGGCACATATTCAATCGGAAGCATCTCGCTGTAGTGTCTGCCCGACTGGATCAGCCGCTCCCGCTCTTCCGTCGGCTGTGGCCTCACCAGGCCCGAGATATCTTTCAGCAGAAGTATAACGTCCTCTTCATTGTATGAGCTTCTCATCCCTGACACCACCTGACCAAATAAATACTGCTGTTTTTCTTCCTTATCGCATGAATCAGAGAATTCCGCCCTGTCTTCTCATCTCCCTTTGCATCTGTAATGACAAATACTCTGTCGTAACTGCCAATATCATAAATAAACGTGACCCTGTCCGAATCATACAAACTTCGCAATTCATACCTTGTCCGCAGCGGGTAACCCGCATCCGCCGAAACCGCAATCGGACTCCGCGTAGTCGAATGGCATCTTACCACGCAGCCTTTATCTTCCATACAAGCTCCTATATACAGAGCCGGATACATGAATTCCTCTGTTCCCACAACAAGTATTTTCTCATCTGCCCGAGGAGCAAATGCCGCATCCACCCTCCTCCACAGAGACTCGCATGCCCTCTTATATTCCGCCGCGTCTACCAGCCTTCTTGCATCCATCCGGCCTTGAAAACGCTCTTCTTCTACATCACTTATCTCATTGATATTACACGGTTCATAGAGACCGTTCTCATGATACCCTTCCGCAATCTTGCTGTAATTTTTATGATCCGTTTTCAACAAATAATGTATACTGATTTCCCTCTTCGCATACTCCTTCATCTGCTTTTCCGTCATACTGTTCAATATAGATGCAACAGAGAATCTTATCCTATTGCCATACAATTTTTCCAGGATATCCACAATATTCAGGATCGTATTTCCCGTCGTAACTTCATCCTCGATATAGACAATCCGATCAATCTCGTCTATGATCCTGTCAAGATCATCCTTCACCAGTTTCTGCTCCGAAGCATGGCTATGAGCCTCCGTAAAAAACAGATAATCCACATCCGGGACGCTCTCCCTCGTCGTCTGGATGTACTTTGTCCCCAGTCGAATCGCCGTTCGCGCTCCAATCGCAGTCGCCGTCTCTGCAAAACCTATCAGGAGTAATCTTTCATCCTGATAGGTATCTTCAATCGTTTCCGCAAGCGCGTCAAACAGCGCCAGCGCTTTCCCGGGCTTCACCGGAATATGTTTTCCCTGCAAAGTATTTATCACAAGATAATTACGTTTCCTGTTATTCTCCCGTTTCCCTATGGTCACCAGAGTTTCTTCTCGATACATCCTTTTCACATCCTTTTGCCGTCGCTTTCTTATCTCTTCTTCTCCCGCAACGAAAATTAAGTTTTGGATAATTTGGCGCTAAGCACGCTCATGATCTATTCGTATACAGAACCCGGATTGAGTTCAGCACGCATAGCATCGCAACTCCTGTATCTGCAAAAACGGCCATCCACATGTTGGCAAACCCAAAAAATCCCAGCGCCATAACCAACGCCTTTACAACCAGGGCAAACACCACATTCTGCATGGCTATATTCCCTGTCTTCCTGGCGATATCCACCGATTCCGGTATCGCATCCACAGAAGAAGTCATAAATACCACATCTGCCGCCTCAATCGCGGCGTCTGCCCCGCTGCCCATCGCCGCTCCTACATCCGCCCCGGCTAGTACCGGCGCATCATTGATACCGTCGCCCACGAACATCACGGCTCCGTGTTTCTTTCGAATCTCCTTAAGCCGAGTCAACTTATCCTGCGGCAGAAGCTGCGCATGAACTTCTGCGATTCCTGTCTGCTGCGCTACCGCCGAGGCGCTGTCCAAAGCGTCGCCTGTCAGCATCGCCGTAATGAGTCCCTGGTCTTTCATGCGTTTCACCGCATGCCGCGCTTCTTCCTTGATCACATCTGCAATCACCAGATATCCCGCCAATACTCCGTCAATGGCGATCAGGACCTCCGTCCCATAAGTACTGCCGCTATAATCCGAAGTATCCACCTGATACAATTCCATCAGTCCGGTATTTCCGCAAAGCACAACCCCTTCCGGGAACTCCGCGCGAATGCCCTTTCCCGATATCTCCTCCACTTGCTTCGGTCTGATAAGCGATAAATTTCGCTCTCTCGCCTCTGTTACGATACTTGCAGCGATCGGATGTGAAGAATCAAGCTCACAGTCTGCCGCAACCGTCAGCAGCTGCTTCTCTGTCAAACGGTTCAAACTTACGATCTTATGCACAACGAAATTTCCTTTGGTAATGGTACCTGTCTTATCCATTACAACCGCGCTTATATTCTTCAGCGCTTCGATAGAAACTCCGCCTTTAAATAATATTCCCCTCTTCGACCCTGCTCCGATACCTGAGAAAAACGCAAGCGGAACACTCAGAACCAACGCGCACGGACAACTGATAACCAGGAATGTAATCGCCGTATAAATCCAGTAATTCCAATCTCCGGTTACTATCGACGGAACCACGGCGGTAAGTATCGCGGCGGCCACAACCACCGGCGTATAGATTCTTGCGAATCTCGTAATAAAACGGTCTATCTTCGGTTTGCTTGCAGCGGCATTTTCTACGGAATCAAGAATACGGGTTACCATAGATTCCCCTAACGGCTTCTCCACTTCCAGCTTCAGGACACCTGTATCATTGATGCATCCCGAATATATCTCCTTTCCGGGAAATACCTTTACCGGAACCGGCTCTCCGGTCACCGGCGACGTATCAATCTGACTCTGCCCCTCTATGACTTTTCCGTCCAATGGAATTCGGTCGCCCGGACGAATCAGTATTACGTCGCCGACCTTTGCATCCCTCGCAGGTATATCCTTCGCGCCGTTCCCCTGCACCAGGCTCACTGTTTCCGGCCGCAGATCAACTGTCTCCATAATCTGGGAACGACTGCGACTTACTGCAATATCCTCAAAGACTTCCCCCACCCGGTAGAACAACATGACACCCACGGCTTCCGCAAAATCGCCAATCGCAAATGCCGCTAAAGTTGCAACACTCATCAGAAAATTCTCGTCAAACACATGCCCTTTCAGCAGATTCTTTACCGCAGTCCACACGATCTCAAACCCAAGGATCACATATGCCGTTATAAACAATATCATGCTGATAATCGAATCCGGCGCTGTTCGCTCCAACACTTCCCCTGCCATAAACAATACCGCACCTGCCGCTATAGCTATAAGATCTTTCTTATTCTCCTCTAACGGACTCTCTTTTTTCTTCCGTTTTACCTCATCCTCTTCCCGTAACGTCACCGTTACTTCTGATTCAATTGATGCGCAGATCCTTTGGAATTCCGGCAAAAGTTTCTCCTGATGATCTGCTGCCACCACAAGCTGCTTCGTCGCATAAGTAATCACCGCCATCTCCACTCCCGGCAGCTCCTGGATCTGACGCTCCATCTTCGCCGCGCAATTGGCGCAGCCCAGGTTATTCAAGATATATGTTCTCTTCTCCACTCCCTTCGGCATATGCCTCACTTCATGGGATTGCCCTGTACCATGGTGGTCATGTTCGTGATGGTGATCATGGCCGCAGCCGCACTCCTCATGGTCGTGATGGTGATCATGACCGCAGCCGCACTCCTCATGGCCGTGATGGTGATCATGGCCGCAGCCGCACTCCTCATGGTCGTGATGGTGATCATGGCCGCAGCCGCATTCCTCATGGTCGTGATGGTGGCGGTGGCCATGGTCATGGTCATGGTCCACATGGTTTTTAACATCTACCTTTTTATTTTCCTCTCCACTCATAGCAAGTTCCTCCATTGTAATAAATTCGGCAGCACTCTTCTTCCTGTCCGCATATTACACTTTCTTTATATATGAACAGTTATTCATATGTTCATATATAATATACTCACTATTGACGGATTTGTCAATATAGATATACAAAAACCTCTGTAAAATAATCAGAAATATCTCTCCGATTATTCCACAGAGGCCGTCATCTAACGTACCGGCTATTTCAACATCCGCAAGATTTCATCCTTAGGCTGCACCCCAACCTCTCTCTTTACAATCTGTCCGTCTTTAAATACCAGCAGCGTCGGTATTGACATTACTCTGTACTCTTTTGCCAGCTCCTGATTCTCGTCCACATCCAGCTTGCAGATCTTCACATCCGTGACCTCTCCCGCAATCTCCTCTATCACCGGTCCCAGCATCTGGCACGGACCACACCAGGCCGCCCAGAAATCAACCAATACCGGCTCTTTAGAATCCAGAACCTCGTTTTTAAAATTATCCTTGTTCAAATGTACTACTGCCATCTCCATCATCCTTTCTTCCATATATTTCATATTCTCTATTATAACCTATTTTTCACAAAATCCTCAATATATCTTATTCTTTTTTTATATCTTTTCACACTCGCCCGGCAAGCAAAAGGAAATCCCGTTCAAAAAGACATTGGTTTCCCGTCCAGCAAAACCGAAACCAGTCCGTCATGCCCGTCATAGACCAGCTTCAGCGAGAAAAATTCCTCCCTCTCCTCCAGAAGCCGAAAGAATATCTTATCTCCTTCCCAAATATTTAATTGATAGACATCCTCCACCGGCACCCACGCAAGTTCTCCTTCATCGCAGGGAATCGGCTCTCCCTCGAATTCATCCGCCGTAAATAACGACATATATTCCGTCACTCCGTTTCCCGAGATAAAAGTCACGATCCCTCTGTACCTGTAAGAGGTCAGCGTATACCCGGTCTCTTCCTTAACCTCCCGCAGCAGACATTCTTCCGGACTCTCCCCCTCTTCAAAATGTCCCCCTACTCCGATCCATTTATCCTTATTCACATCATTCTTCTTAACCGTCCTGTGAAGCATCAGATATCTGCCGTCCTGTATGATGTAACACAAGGTGCTTAATCCTGTCATTTCTTTCCTCCTCCCTCAAAAATATGCTATAGTATATATTACCGAACTTAAAGGAGAATTGCAAATGAATCGTATCATAGACTATAACATTGATCCTGCCGGCGACGGCCTGCGGGTGGAACAATTCCTCAGGCGCCGCGGCTACTCTGCCCAGAATCTGACCGAAATCAAAAGGATGCCCCGAAGCATTCTTGTAAACGGCATCCATTATTATATGAAGCAGCAGCTTGCCGCAGGAGACCATCTCCAGGTTCTTATAAAGGAGACCGCCTGTTCCCGGAATATTCCTCCTGTCCGTCTTCCCCTTAACGTCATATATGAAGACGAAGACCTGATCGTAATCAATAAGCCCGCAGGCATGCCGATACATCCGTCTCTGAACAACTACACCAATTCTATGGCAAATGCCCTTGCCTGGTATTATCAGGAACAGGGGAAACCTTTTATTTTCCGCTTCTCCGCCCTCT
>CANODD010000138.1 GCA_947564705.1 uncultured Dorea sp.
TGCTCTTCCGATCTTCATATCTACGCCAATCGCACCGCTGATTGGTGTGGAGCCAATACAGTTACACGACCAAAGGGATTGCCCCTCGCCGAAAGCGACTTTAAATGGGCAATCCTTCCGATTTAATTTGCGTACGCTGGCGTAGGTATGAAGGGTAACCATTACACTGAATCATATGATGCGCAGAGATATAGAATAGACTTTATTTCCCGCGCATGATATAATCCGTATTATAAGACAGCAGTAAGCAGAACATAGAAAGCGGAAGGAGAGAAAGGATCATGACAAAAGCAGGAGAAAGAGAAGTAGTAAAGGCAGAACACGTAGGCGGAGGAGCCGGATTCATTATGAAGGAAGCGCTGCTTAGTGAAGAAGAACTGGGGGATCATTGCAGGATGTTCAGCAAAGTAACCCTTCCGCCCAATTGTGAGCTTGGTCATCATGAGCACCACGGCGAGACGGAGACTTATTATATCTTAAGCGGTACGGGTATGTACGACGACAACGGAAAGGCCCTCCAGGCGGAAGCGGGAGACGTTTTCTTATGCAAAGACGGCGACGGCCACGGCATGAAGAATACCGGAACAGAGGATTTGACGTTCATAGCTTTGATTTTGAAGAAGTAAAAAATTCTCGCTGGAAGTAATTTTTTCAGTTTTTCTGCTTCTGGCATTGCCATTCATAATCAAACAATGGTATAATCAGATGATGAATGCCAGGCAAGGTATGTCTGTGAATAAGCAACGAAAGAAGCAGGTGTCAGACTTGAAAAATAAAATCCAGAAATTTTCCAAAGGAGATTTTCAGTTATCACAACCTGATGTCATATTTGATGAGACCAATCTGGTACTCATTATCGGAGAAGGGGAAGTATATCGGGGGAATTTTACAATTAAGGCAGAAAGCGGAAGGAAGGTGCGAGGGCTGGTCTACTCGTCTTCTTTTCGTGTGCATTTCAGGAATTCGGGGTTTGACGGGAATCCGGCAAAAGTAGAATTCACATATGACGGGAAAGGACTCAGACCGGGGCATGTGGAGGACGGTATCTTTACGGTGGTATGCAACGGAGGGGAATATGAGTTGTCGGTTACCGCGATCATCGAGAAGCCGTATGTTATGACTTCTTACGGTAAGGTGCAGAGTACGGATGATTTCCGTAAGCTGGCGATCAAGGATTTCTCGGAGGCGGGGAGGCTGTTCCGTTCCAGAGAGTTCTATGAGATTCTGAAGTATGAGAATGAGCGTATCTTTTATCTGTATGATAATATGAGGAAATGGTTCCTGGGAGATCAGGCTCTGGAGGAATTCCTGGTGGGGATTAAGCAGAAGGAATGTCTCTTCCTGACGCTTCCCGGGGAAGGGATGCTCTTTGAAGATTTGACGGAGTCGACGAAGGGGACGCTGACGATCGTGAAGAATACATGGGGATTCATGCCCATCCATATAGAGCCGGAGGGGAAGTTTTTGAAGGTACAGCGTTCCGAGATCAGTACGGAGGATTTCATCGGGAATGCCTACGAGATCGAATATGTGGTGCGGCCGGAGTTCCTCCACGGGGGGCGTAACTTCGGCGCGCTTAGATTCATTACGCCTTACGAGACTCTGACGTATGAGATCGAAGTGCTGCAGAACCAGAAGGAATATAGTGAGAACCGCAGGATGCCGGAACTTTTGATCGCACAGATCCTGAAGGAATATATCGGATATGTGGCGGGGAGGATCGAACTGGAGAACTGGATGGAAAGCGCGGTTGAGAAGATGATATCCCTGCGGAAGCTGAATCCTCAGAGCGAGATGTATCAATTGATGCAGGCGCACGTCTATCTGGTGGGGAACAGGACGGAAGAGGCGAAATGGATTCTTGAGAATTACAATTACAATCGGTTTGCGATCGGAAAGGATCCGATGACAAACTGTTACTATCTGTATCTGACGGCGCTGGTGCGGGGGAAGAAGAACCATTCGGAACGTGTGCTGGATGAAGTCGGGAAGACTTATATGAGGCATCAGGATTCCTGGCTGTTGTTATCCATGCTTTTGGATCTGGATTCCAGATATAAGACGCCGTATAAGAAGATTGAGCTGCTGGAACAGCAGTACCAGTATGAGATGCACGGCGTGCTCTTCTATCTGGAGGCGTATCAGTGTTACCAGGAGAGACCGACGCTTTTGAAAAAATTAGGGCGTTTCGAGATACAGGTATTGAATTTCGCGTCAAAATATCGCCTGATGACCAAAGAGCTGGCTCTGTATGTGGCGAATTTTGCCAGTCAGCAGAAACAGTACAGCGATTCTATGTTCCGGATACTGGACCGTATTTATAAAATATATGACGAGCCTATGATATTAAATACCATCTGTACTTTGTTGATTCGGGGAAATAAAGTGCAGAAACGATATTTCGTATGGTATCAGCGCGCGGTGGAGGCAGAGCTTAAGATTGCGCAGCTTTATGAATATTATATGATGACGGTGGATGAAGAGAGTGTAAAGGGACCGCTTCCGAAAGTGATCCTGCTTTATTTCATGCATGGGAATTCGCTTAATTATAAGAAAGCGGCGTTATTATACGCGAATCTGGCGATTTATGAGGAGCAGGCGGGAGATCTCTATCTGAATTACCGCGAACAGATGGTAGCGTTTACGTGGGATCAATTGATGAAGAGGCATATCACGGAATCCTTGCGTGTTCTGTACAAGCGTTTCTGTAGACCGGAGGAGATGTCGGCGGAGCGGATGGAGGCCATGCGTGATATCTGTTATTCTTATATGGTCTCGACCAAGGCCATGAATATGAAGTGTGTCCTGGTAATTGAGAAGGACGGGGAGATCCGGCAGAGGGTACCTTATGACGGAGAAGAGGGGACGGTCATCCGGTTATACGATAAGGAGTCCAGAGTCGTATGGGAATCCGTAGAGGGAAGGCATTATACAGATTCTATCGTGTATGAGACCCGGCGCCTTTTCTATGAGCCGCGTTTTGTGGAGCTGTGCCGTAAATATGCCGCGACAACCGGCGTATGGGAGCAGGAGAATGAAAAAGAAAAGCCGACGTTCGAGGGATTGAAAGAAAAGGGGATCAATGCGTACGATGAGAAGGATGTATTCCGTTTGTGCAGCAGGAAGATTCGGGACGATAACTATGAGGAAGACGAATTCCTTAGTTATCTGAGTTTCGAACTGTTCAAGAGGCAGCAATTTGACAAGGTAACCCTGATGTATCTTGCAAATTATTACTGCGGTCCTACAAAGAATATGAAGATGCTTTGGAAGGTTCTGAAGGAAAATGAGATTCCTGCCTACAAGATCAGCGAACGTATCATTACACAGATGCTGTTCTCGGAGAACCTGTTCCGGGAAGAGTGTATTTTCGAGGACTATTATCGGTCGGATAATGTCTATTTCCGCCTGAAACAAGCATATCTTGCGTATGTTTCCAGAGAATATGTGGTATGTGCAAGGGATCTGGAATCCGTTGTATTCGATATCGTCGCGAGCGAATGTGATGAGAAAGAAGACCTGCCGGATATCTGTAAGATCGCGCTTCTAAAATATTATTCGGATCATGATTATACGGCGGCGCTTGAGGTGGTGCTTCATCAGGTATTAAGGGAGATGTGCGAGAAGCAGATTGTGTTCCCCTACTATCTGAAATATAAGGAAGAGTGGTTAAGAGAACTGCAGCTCTATGATAAAGTCATGGTTTCGTACCAGGCAAGGCCGGGAAGCAGGGTGACGCTGTATTATAAGATGAAGCACGGAATTCGTGATGAATTGGGATATCAGAACGAGGTTATGATGCCTGTATATGAGAACCTGTATGTAAGACAGTTTGTACTGTATAATGATGAGTCTATCAATTATTATTTCATTGAGACCAGGGGAAAAGAGGATATCATAACGGAGAAGGAGATCCTGAAGAATGAAAGAGAAGTAACGGAGTCGGGCAAATACGGACGCCTAAACCGTATGGCGGATATGGCGCCTATCTCACGTAAGAAGGCGATGATGGATTACAAAGAAGAGGAGATTATGGCGAAAAGGCTTTTTAAAGTCTATTAGCTTTTAAGGTCTATTCGTATGAGAGGAGGGGAGGATAATGAAGAAAGACGTGATTCTGGGTTATGATCTGAATGAAAAGTATTGTCAGATCAGTTTCTACGACGAGACGAAGGAAGAACCAGAGACGATGGAGACAGAGACAGATAATTATCAGATTCCCCTGATGCTTGGTTATTATAAAGAAAAATGGGTTTACGGAAAAGAGGCTAAGAGGCTGGCCGCTCTCCAGGAAGGTATCACGGTGACGGACATTTTTGAAAAGGCTGTCCGGCAGGAGAAGGTAAAAGTCGGCGCAAGAAAACGTGACGGAGTCTGGCTGCTGGCCAAATTTATCAAATTGACGCTGGAGGAGTTTGACGAGATAAGCTTCCTTACGTTTTCCGTGCCTTATACGAATATTGATATGTCTAAGATGTTAAAAGGGATTGGCCATTATCTTGGAATACCGAAGGAGCGGGTCTGTGTCCAGGATTATAAGGAGAGTTTCTGCCAGTATATGTTCTATCAACCGAAAGAATTGTGGCAATATGAATCGGCGTTGTTCTATTGTGACGCCCAGGAGATTCGGGCTTATATGCTGAGAAGATTGAATGCGATCGGCGTAAAAGAGCGTGAATTATTCGTGACGGTGGAAGAGGTCGCGAACGCGCAGATGAGAGAATTGGCGGCGATCTATCCGATCTTGAACAAGGACCAGGAGCAGGATGCAGACGACAGGTTCAAGACTTTTATAGAGAGTGTCTTTGAGAAAAAGGTGGTTTCCTCGGTGTATCTGACCGGCGAAGGATTTGAAAACAACTGGTATCCGAATTCATTAAAAGTGCTGTGCAACGGAAGACGGGCGTTTATCGGCAATAACCTGTACAGCAAAGGCGCTTGTTATACCTCGATGGGAAAATGTAAGGAATATCATGAAAGCCCGGTGTATCTGGACGAGACGAAGATGACGGAGCAGATCTGTCTGCGTATGCGGGTCAACGGGCAGGAAGGGTGGTATCCCATCGTATCATGGGGAACACATTGGTATGAAGCGGACGGACAGTGGGAAGTGATCCTTGAGGATACTTCAGATATAGAGGTCCATGTGGAGACGCTGGCGGGAGAGGAACTCCAGGTGGAGAAGGTGTCGCTGGAAGGGCTTCCGGACAGGAGAGACTATTCTCTGCGGGTACAGATCGAAGTTCTGTTCGTGGATGAGAAAACCTGCAGGCTTTCGTTCAGGGACGTGGGATTCGGGGAATTCTTCCCGTCGACAGGATTTCATGTGGAGAAGACGATTCATTTAGGAGGAAGCAATGGGCAGTTTAATTCTATGTCATAGAAAAAGAGCAAGACAGCCTTACGTGATAGCCAGGATCCATATGCGAGTCTATACGATAGAGGAATTGTGTTATTATATATGCAATAATCTCTATCTGATTGATTATACTCTGGTGAACAGGCAGTTGTGCAACTGGATCGACAAAGAGTTGGATTTGTCGGAACTTGCGGAGCAGCTCAGGGAGGAATTGCGGCAGAATTGTACGATGGAACAGTTCGTATTGACGATATTGAGAGAGTCCACGATCTATGCTTCGGGTGATATCAATAAGATACAGGGGATCCTGGAACATCTGCAGAATCTGCGGGATGTGGAGCGTATGAAGTACAAGGCGGACAGCCTGCAAAGAAGCGGGGAATATGAGACGGCGATATTGGTCTATCAGTCTATTATTAACAGTGAATGGGATAATTCGGTGAGTAAGCTGTTCTACGGAAGGGTATATGCAAGCCTGGGGGCGGCGTACGGGCAGCGGTTTCTCTATGAAGAGGCGGCAAGGGTATATCTGGAGGCGTATCGTATCTGCGGGGATATGGAACTTCTGAGGACGTATCTGTATTGTTGTTACCGCGCTCTGCCGGAGGACCAGTATGTAAAGATGCTGTCGGGGAATTCGACGTTTCTGAATATGGATTCGGCCATGAAGGAGGATATCCGGGAGATTCAGAGAGGTATTGACGTGGATATACCGGAGGAGCAGTTTGAACAATGGAAGAAGGAATACCGTAAGATCAATAAGAGCCGTATTGCGGGTTAAGACACGTCGGGTATCTGCAGAAGTCAATGGATTAGGTGATTGAAAAGAAGAAAAGGAGAGGAAAGTATATGAGTTACGATAAGTATAACAGTCCGCTTTCAGAGCGGTATGCGAGCAAGGAAATGCAGTATGTGTTTTCTCCGGATAAGAAATTCAAGACCTGGAGAAGATTGTGGATTGCCCTTGCGGAGACGGAGAAAGAGTTGGGGCTTGGGATTACGGAGGAGCAGATTGAGGAATTAAAGGCACATGCGGAGGACATTAACTACGAGGTGGCGAAAGAGAGGGAGAAGATCGTACGCCACGACGTGATGTCCCATGTGTACGCGTACGGGCAGCAGTGTCCCAAGGCCAGGGGAATTATTCATCTGGGAGCTACTTCCTGCTATGTGGGAGATAATACGGATATGATCGTTATGTCCGAGGCCCTTGAGATTGTAAGAAAGAAACTGGTGAATGTGATCGCCGAGCTTGCGAAATTTGCCGATGAATATAAGGAGCTTCCGACTCTTGCTTTTACCCATTTTCAACCGGCGCAGCCGACCACTGTGGGGAAGAGGGCGACCCTTTGGATGCAGGAATTCGCTATGGATCTGGAGGACTTAGAGTATGTGAAGGGAACCCTTAAGCTCCTTGGCTCGAAAGGGACGACAGGAACCCAGGCAAGTTTCCTGGAACTTTTTGAAGGAGATCAGGAGACGATTGATAAGATTGATCCGATGATCGCCAGGAAGATGGGATTTGAGACTTGCTATCCGGTATCCGGGCAGACGTATTCACGGAAGGTAGACACCAGGGTCCTGAATGTACTGGCGGGGATTGCGGCAAGCGCCCATAAGTTCTCCAACGACATCCGTCTGCTCCAGCATCTGAAGGAGGTAGAAGAGCCGTTTGAGAAGACGCAGATCGGCTCTTCGGCTATGGCGTATAAGAGAAACCCGATGAGGAGTGAGAGGATTGCTTCTCTTTCCAGATATGTCATGATTGATGCATTGAACCCGGCGGTAACTTCTGCGACGCAGTGGTTTGAGCGTACATTGGACGATTCGGCAAATAAGCGCCTTAGTATACCGGAAGGATTTCTTGCGGTTGACGGAATACTGGATCTGTGCCTGAATGT
>CANODD010000139.1 GCA_947564705.1 uncultured Dorea sp.
CTCTTTCCCTACACGACGCTCTTCCGATCTGGTTTAGCTATCTGACGAGACACTACGGAACATGGAACGCTTTCTGGAAAAACGCCGTGGGCAGCAACAGAAAGCCCATGTTCGATAAGGCGTGGCGCGTGGAAGATCCGAATACATTCGGGACGGACGAATATATAAAGATGTGCAGAAAGATCGGGTGCGAGCCCTATATCTGTACGAATGCCGGAACAGGTACGGCGGAAGAGATGAGCGACTGGGCAGAGTACTGCAACCTGCCGAGCGAAGGAGAATTTGCAAAATGGCGGATAGAGAATGGTTATGAGGAGCCGCACAAGGTAAGATACTGGAGTATCGGAAACGAGAATTACGGCTTCTGGGAGATCGGCGCCAAGACGGCGGAAGAATGGGGACATCTGGTAGCCGAGGCCTCCAAGATGATCAAGCATGTAGATCCGACGACAGAGCTTACGGCCGCGGCGTTGGCGGATATCAACTGGAATATCCACCTGCTTGAGAACAGCGGACAGTTCCTTGACTGGATCTCGATCCATGAATACTGGGACGCAATCCATAATGATAATAACTATGCGGATTATGAACAGGTCATGGCTTATACGGCGAATCTGAATACGTCGATAGAGAAGGTGCGGGGACTCCTTACGGCGATGCAGCTTGACAAGAAGATCCGGATCGCGTTTGACGAATGGAATCTAAGAGGATGGTATCATCCGAATGTACATACGATCCGTCAGGGAGTGACCAAAGAAGAGTACTTATATCCAAGGGATGAGAATGACGACAACACGAAGTATACGATGGCAGACGCCGTGTTCACCGCATGTTTCCTGAATACCTGCAACCGGAACTGCGATATCGTGGGGATGGCTAATTTTGCCCCGATCGTGAACACCCGCGGATGCATTTATACATACCCGGAGGGGATTGTCTTAAGGAGTACCTACCATGTATTCGACCTGTATGTGAATTATCTGGGCGATGTCGTACTGGACAGCTTCAGTCCGGATTCGCCGCTCATGACGGTAAAGAACAAAGCGGGGGAGGAGGTCACGGTGGAACAGTTGGATATCGTGGCGACGTCTTTCTCGGATAAAGAAGGGTACGCGGTCGCGGTTGTGAATAAGAGCGGCAGTGAAGAAGCGAGATTCTCCCTGGAGCTGTGCGGAGAGGGAGAAGTGATCCGGTATTATATCAGCGGGAACAGTACGGAGAGCTATAATGACGTGGATCACACGGAGGTTATGATCCGAACCGAGAAATTGGGAATCTTCAAGCGCGGAATGGAGATAACGGCAGGGCCTCATTCTGTGAATATCATTCGGATCGGGGCAAATGTGGAGAAATCCATGTAGGTAATTCATAGTATAATCTATGGTATAATCTATAGTATAATCCATAGTATTGATTCAAAAATAGTGCGAAGAAGATGCAAAAGGTATATAATGTTAATTATATAAATAGAAGGAGGAACAACATTATGAGTAACATGCCGGAAGTAAAGATTGGGGTAGTGGCAGTAAGCCGTGACTGTTTCCCGGAGAGCCTGTCGGTAACGAGAAGGGCGAACCTGATGAAAGCTTATACGGAGAAATACGGTCAGGAGGGAATCTATGAATGTCCGGTCTGTATCGTAGAGAGCGAGATCCATATGGTACAGGCTTTGGAGGATATCAAGGCGGCAGGATGTAACGCCCTGGTAGTATATCTTGGAAACTTCGGACCGGAGATCTCTGAGACATTGCTGGCGAAGCATTTTGAAGGACCGAAGATGTTCATCGCCGCGGCAGAAGAAAGCGGCGACAATCTGGTGCAGGGCAGGGGAGACGCATATTGCGGTATGCTGAACGCAAGCTACAATCTGAAGCTTCGCAACGTAAGGGCATACATTCCGGAATATCCGGTAGGGGACGCAGAAGAATGTGCGGATATGATCCATGAATTTATCCCGATTGCAAGGGCAGTCGTAGGTCTAAGCGAGCTTAAGATCATAAGCTTTGGTCCGAGACCGCTGAATTTCCTTGCATGCAATGCGCCCATCAAGCAGCTCTATAACCTGGGGATCGAGATTGAGGAGAACTCAGAGCTCGACCTGTTCGAGGCGTATAATAAACACGCAGGGGACGAGAGAATCCCGGCGGTGGTAAAAGAGATGGAAGAAGAGCTTGGGGCAGGCAATAAGAAGCCGGAGATCCTTGCGAAGCTCGCGCAGTATGAACTTACGCTGAAGGATTGGATCGAGGATCATAAAGGATACCGCAAATATGTTGCGATTGCGGGAAAATGCTGGCCTGCGTTCCAGACTCAGTTCGGATTCGTTCCGTGCTATGTGAACAGCCGTCTGACCGCCCAGGGAATCCCGGTATCCTGTGAAGTAGATATCTACGGCGCGTTAAGCGAATTCATCGGAACGGTGGTAAGCGACGATATCGTAACGCTTCTGGATATCAACAATTCCGTGCCGAAGGATATGTATGAAGAAGAGATTAAGGGCAAATACAACTATACGCATCAGGATACGTTCATGGGATTCCACTGCGGCAATACGGCGTCCAAGAAGCTGTCCTTCTGTGAGATGAAGTATCAGATGATCATGGCAAGGACGCTGCCGGAAGAGGTGACCCAGGGAACTCTGGAGGGAGATATCGTTCCCGGAGATATCACGTTCTATCGTCTGCAGAGTACGGCGGATAATAAGCTTCGGGCTTATATCGCCCACGGCGAGATTCTTCCGGTTGCGACACGTTCCTTCGGCGGCGTCGGCGTATTCGCGATACCGGAGATGGGCAGGTTCTACCGCCATGTATTGATCGAGGGCGGATATCCGCATCACGGCGCGGTTGCGTTCGGTCATCATGGAAAGGCTCTCTTTGAAGTATTTAAGTACATCGGAGTACCGGTAGAAGAGATCGGATATAATCAGCCGGCAGGCGTGAGATATCCGACGGAGAATCCGTGGAGGTAACAAGCTCATGTTATATATAGGAGTAGATCTGGGAACATCAGCAGTAAAGCTGTTACTGATGGACAGCGAAGGGAAGATCCAAAACATTGTATCAAAGGAATATCCGCTGTATTTTCCGCACCCGGGCTGGTCGGAGCAGAAGCCGGAGGACTGGTTTTCGCAGTCCATGGAGGGTATCAAAGAGCTGATTGGTGAGTACGATAAGAGCAAGGTTGCGGGCATCAGCTTCGGCGGCCAGATGCACGGCCTGGTGGCGCTTGATAAAGATGATAATGTGATTCGTCCGGCAATCCTCTGGAACGACGGGCGTACCGGAGAAGAGACGGATTATCTGAATCAGGCGGTCGGTAAGGACAAGTTGTCCGAGTACACGGCGAATATTGCGTTCGCCGGATTCACGGCCCCGAAGATCCTCTGGATGAAGAAACATGAGCCGGAGAATTTTGAGAAGATCAGTAAGATCATGCTGCCGAAGGATTATCTGGCATATTGTCTGTCCGGTTCCTTCTGTACGGACGTGTCTGATGCGTCGGGCATGCTGCTCATGGATGTAAAGAACCGCTGCTGGTCTGAGGAGATGCTTAAGATATGCGGCATTACGAAGGAGCAGCTTCCGAAGCTATATGAAAGTTATGAAGTAGTCGGAAACCTGAAGCCGGAGATCGCAAAAGAGCTGGGTCTGTCCGCCGATGTAAAAGTGATTGCGGGAGCGGGAGATAATGCGGCGGCAGCAGTCGGAACCGGAACCGTGGGGGACGGTATGTGCAACATTTCCCTGGGGACCTCCGGAACCATCTTCATCTCAAGCAAGACGTTCGGTGTAGACCAGAATAACGCGCTGCATTCCTTCGCCCATGCGGACGGACATTATCATCTGATGGGATGCATGCTGAGCGCGGCGTCCTGCAACAAATGGTGGAATGAAGAGATCTTAAAGACGAAGGATTTCGCGGCGGAGCAGGCGAATATCACGAAGCTTGGGGAGAATCAGGTGTTCTATCTGCCTTATCTGATGGGGGAACGCTCTCCCCATAATAATCCGGACGCCAGAGCGATGTTTATCGGTATGTCCATGGACACGGCGAGGGAGGATATGACCCAGGCAGTGCTGGAGGGCGTGACATTCGGACTTCGGGATTCTCTTGAGGTGGCGAAGAGCCTTGGCATCAAGATTGATCGCACGAAGATCTGCGGCGGCGGTGCGAAGAGCCCGCTGTGGAAGAAGATACTTGCCAATATCATGAATCTGAAGGTGGATGTGATCGAGAGCGAGGAAGGACCGGCGCTTGGCGGCGCTATGCTTGCGGCGGTGGGCTGCGGAGAGTATCCGGATGTGGAGACGATAGCAAAGAAAGTCGTGAAGGTCGTGGATACGGTAGAACCAGAGCCGGAATTGGTTGCGAAGTATGAGGAGAGGTATCAGAAGTTCAGGAAGATATATCCGACGGTGAAAGAGCTGTTTTGACATGTTTATCCGGCAGTGAAAAGTTGTTTGATAAGAGAATGAAAAACACCAGGAAGTCTTTTCGGGTTCTTGGTGTTTTTCATATATACTTATAATTCGACTATGGTAAAAGTTGTATGATTCTGGTTAATTCTGCCGGAGAAAGTGTCTGACCACTGTGTAAAATCTCTACAGTGGTATGTAATGCGCTGTCTCCTTTACATTATTGCTGAGTCACATTGCTTTTCTCGGAAAGGTGGATTACTATTTTTTCCTGACGGGAATCCAAACCTCATACTGTGCATTTTGCGGGTCCGGATTTAAGTAAACTTCAATATCAGGAGCATTGCCATATTCGTATCCCGATGTCGGAAGCCATTCGGTTACAATGCGCTGCTCTAATTCCTGAATAGATTGATTTGTACCCTGTCCGGAAAATATTGCCCAGGTAGCCGCCGGTACAGTATATTCTTCGAAGTCTTCCTGGGTTTGAGAGGTAGATACGGCGATATAATATTTCCATGGTTCCGTATCATTACAGGTGCTGACCCCAAGTACTCCCATAGGCGGCGTGTCCATCATGCCAATCAACTTTTGTAACGTTCCATTCTCAGATATTTCCTGCCACTTTGAGGGGATGATTGTAAAGTTTTTCTCAATCTCCTTATATAGCGGCACGGATACGCCTAAGATACGGAACGCCTCTTTTGTCTCAATTCGGTAATTCATTTCTTCCACTCCTTTAACTGTAATTTTAAAAGTAACCGGCGGGAAGGATTTGACGGATATCCCCTCGTTTTTTACAGCCGACGGGGCAATTCCGTGAACAGATTGAAAGGCTCTGTTAAATGAGGTGGGCGAATTGTAACCGTATTTTGCCGCAACATCAAGGATTTTCATAGTTTTTCCCTGCAGATCTACGGCGGCAAGAGACATTCTCCTTCTGCGTATATATTCAGACAAAGGGACGCCCGCCATATAAGCAAACATTCTCTGAAAGTGATAGGATGAACAACAGGCAATGCGTCCAAGCTGCTCATAATCAATTTTGTCTGTCAAATGTTCTTCGATATATCTTATTGCGTCATTTAATCTTTCAATCCATTCCATAATAAAAATCCTCCTGACGAGTTTTAGTATATATTATCTTTTTTATTATTTCCTCTTAATCTCTGCACGAAAAAGAGAGGTTCTTTCTGTTTCATATTTTTAAAGATACCACTTGCCGGGACAGATGTAAATAGGGTAATGATTATATCCATTTTCTTGCATTTTCACTGCCTGTGAGAGATAATAATAAATAAGAAGAGATATCCCGGAATCTCAAAAAATCAGGGTGTGTAATACCATAGTCGGATTGGAGGAGACTTTAGATGACAAACGCAGAATTGATTCAGGAAGCAAAGAAAGCCAGAGAGCGCGCGTATGTTCCGTACTCACATCACAGTGTAGGAGCCGCTCTCGTTACAAAGAAGGGTAAGATATACCATGGATGCAACATTGAAAATGCGGCATATGGACCCTCAAACTGCGCGGAAAGAACTGCATTTTTCAGAGCGGTATATGACGGAGAGAGAGACTTCGATAAGATTGCCGTCGTAGGCGGGATGGAGGGAACCGATGGAAATACTCTGTGCGCCCCATGCGGGGTGTGCCGCCAGGTGATGATGGAATTCTGCAATCCGGAGACATTTAAGATTGTTCTGGCGGACGGACCGGATAAGCAGATAGAATATACATTGAAGGATTTGCTGCCGCTTGGTTTTGGACCGGGCAATCTTGAAAAGTAAGGACTGCCTGTATAGACCTGCATAGACAGTAAATAATTGAGCAGCAGGAAAGCGGATGGCTGGCCAAAGCAGAGCCGCAGTCCAGGCTGCGACAGAACTGTCGGAGACTGTATTGAAGGATGGAAGGAACAAGAACAAAGGACAATTCAGAAAGATGCTTGATAAATTAGATAGTTCTGAGTAATATAAAGTAAGACTTTAGATTTTACGAAAAAGTGCGAGAACTTAGAAGAGGAAGAGAAGAACGATGACACTTGAAGAAATAAAAAATAGTGAATCAAAAAATGTAGAATTTAAAGTACAACTCCCGGATGACGGTAAAAAATATATGAAGACAATCGTTGCTTACGCTAATACGTCGGGTGGAAAAATAATCATTGGGGTAGATGATATCACGAGAAAGGTTGTCGGTGTCGAACCAAGTTCTGTATTCCGGAGCAGGGACAGGATTGTCAATGCGGTTTCTGATATGTGCGTTCCACAAATCATTCCGGATGTCACTTTTCAGACAATAGAAGAATTGAAGAGTCCGGAAATTACGCAGGATAAGATGGCAGAAATTATGGGGATGTCAAAAAATGGAATCAGATATGCCATGAATAAATTGAAAAATCGGGGAATTCTTGTACGCGTGGGGGCTACCAAAAAAGGAAAATGGTTTATTCAGCAAAGCTCCCTTGGAGCGGATCAGGAGGAATATGTTATTTCAGAATAATTAGATAATAGCAAAAGGGTGTACGGAAAATGTGATTTACAGTCCGTGCACCTTATTTTTTATGATTCAAGTCCAAGTCAGCCTTTTACCGTTTCCGCAACATATTAAATGAGAATTTTTGTAAAGAAGTAATAAAAATCCATTACGAAAAAGTGTACTTTTTCGTAATAATTTTCATGGAAAAATTTTTATACAAATATAACAAAAAAAAGGGATTAAGTTTATTGACTTATTGTCGATACTATAATAGAATAGTTAAGAATTCATACGGATTTTTCCATTACGAAAAAGCAGGTAACGCTGAAAGCGGATGACATGAATATC
>CANODD010000140.1 GCA_947564705.1 uncultured Dorea sp.
GGATCAACATGATCTCAGGCGGAGAGAGGAATCTCTACTGGAGACTGACTGCCAAGGAGAATCTCAGATATTTTGGCAGTCTGTATGGATTAAGCGGAACCGAATTGAGTGAAAAGATCGTTTATCTGTTAAAGATTGTGGGATTGGAAGACGCCGCGGATATTCCGGTGGAGAGATATTCAAAGGGAATGAAGCAGCGTCTGCAGATTGCCAGGGGACTGATCAATGATCCGGAGTATCTTTTTATGGACGAGCCCACGTTAGGTTTGGATATCATGATTGCGAAAGAGATCCGGGAGTTGGTTCTGGAACTGGCGAAGAAGGAGAAGAAAGGGATATTATTGACGACTCATTATATCCAGGAGGCGGAGGAGCTTTGCGATTATATCTATGTTTTGGATAAGGGAGAGATCATCGCGCAGGGAACCAAGGAGGAGCTGAAAGAGTTATTTGTGAACAAGCCCAGGTTATTAATTCAGATGAAAACGCCGGATAATCAGAGATATGAAGAATTTATCGAAGCGGTGGATGAAGAATTGAAAAAAGATATAGACATTATAATAGAAGATTCTGGTGAAAAGATAAAGGTTGCAGGGGGGACAGATACATGGTTGAGCGTTTTGAGCCTGCTGATGAAGCATCAGATCGAGGTGGCAGGCCTGAGTATACAGGAGCCGGAACTGGAAGGGGTATTAATGAGGATTATTGATCAGTCGAGGGGTGAAGGCAATGAAGAAAAGTCTGTTTGTAATTAAGGCGGAAATACTCAAGCAGCAGAGGCATGATTATCATTCGGCATTTATATGGTTCTCCCTGCTTGTCTGGCCTATACTGGGATTCCTGGAAGTGTATTATTCATACAAACCATTTGAGCTTACCGGATATATGGGGATGTCGAACGGTAAGGAATTACTGGCATTCCTGGGAACCGGATACATGGCGTATACCTGTTTCTGGTCCATGGTGCAGAATGCATGGTCTATGGCGAATCAGGAGCGTAGAAGCGGCACCCTTGAAATCATATTCCTGACGCCGGCAAACAGGCTTGCAATGTGTTATGGGAAAGCCTTAGGGGCGCTTATTCAGGAGGTCTGGATGTTTTGCTGTTTCTGTTTATTTATTCTGATCTATACGGGAACCATTAGTTTTAGTAATCTGGTCATGTTGCCGTTTATCTTTCTTCTGCTGATTATTTCGTCAACGGTCTGGGGAGGTATGCTGAATACTGTTTTTATGTTTTCCAGGGATGCGTCCATCATCATGGATATCTTTGATACCCCTATGGTTCTGTTTTCCGGAAGCCGGATACCGGTCAGTTGTTTCCCGCAGTGGGCGAAGGTTCTTTCGCTGATCTTTCCATTGACATACTGCATTAATATCATGCGGTTTGTGCTTAACGTCCAGGGGAGGAAGGAATGGATCGGCGATATTACCGGGCTGACGGTCTGTCTGAGTGTGATGATCGCAATCACATTGCTCCTGATGCGAAAGATCGAGCAGCATAACAGGGAAACAGGAGAACTGCAATTTTATTAAAGTTGGAACTTGTGATTCGCTCATGTTTTTGTGGTGTGCGGAGTATAATTCGCTCATTTTTTTGTGGTATATGGAGTATAATTCGCTCATTTTTTAGTAATATAGAGAGTATAATTCACTCATTTTTTTGTATTTTCTATTGCTTTTGTGCAGGAATACATATACTATAGAGACAGGATGGCAGGAATGGGGTGGAATTATGCAATATTTACAAAGAAAAGCAGACCTTTTTTTAAAGGAGTGGAAAGCAAACGAGCATAAAAAGCCTTTGATATTGAAAGGGGCGCGGCAGGTAGGGAAAACGGAATCAATCAGACACTTTGGAGAAGCGAACTACGAATATCTTGTTGAGATCAATTTTGTTGAAGAACCCAAATATAAGATGATCATTGAAGATGGATACAAGGCAGAAGATATCATAAAAAATATCTCCCGGATAGATCCGGACAAAGAGTTTGTGGAAGGAAAGACTCTGATTTTTTTTGATGAGCTGCAGGAATTTCCGGAGATTGCCACATCGCTTAAGTTTTTCAGTATAGACGGGCGGTTTGATGTGATATGCAGCGGTTCCATGTTGGGGATACAGTATAAGAGAATCGAGAGTAATAGTGTTGGTTACAAGACATACTATCAGATGTATTCGATGGATTTTGAAGAATTTTTATGGGCGAAGGGATATAAGGAAGCATTTGTAGATGAACTCCTGGAGCATATGCTTGCACAGAAAGCGTTTAACGAGCTTACGATGACGGTATGCAGCGGGGCGTTTCTTGATTATTGTATTTTGGGAGGGATGCCGGCAGTTGTGAGAGATTATATCTCGAAGAATACATTTGAAGGCTCGCTGGGTACGCAGCGGCAGCTCATTGAAGATTATAAAGAAGATATCCGTAAATATGCAGAAGGTATGGATCAGTCTCGGAGCGTGAATGTATTCAATCAGATTCCGGTGCAGCTTGCGAAAGAGAATAAGAAATTCCAGATATCGAAGGTTGCAAGAGGGGCAAGATTCAAGGATTATAGAGGATGTATTGAATGGCTGCAGGATTCAGGGATTATTAATCTCTGTTATTGTCTTCATTTTCCGGAATTACCATTAAAAGGGAATTATGATGAGACAAAATATAAGCTGTATTTTGCAGACAGCGGCTTGCTTGTCGCTATGCTGGACGACGAATCTCAGGAGGACTTGCGTGCGAATAAGAACATGGGAGTCTATAAAGGCGCTCTGTACGAGAATGTAGTCGGTGAAGCTCTTGTTAAGAGCGGATATGAGTTATATTATTATAAGCGTGAGGATTCTACACTGGAAGAAGATTTTTTTGTACGGACTATGTCTGAATTAATTCCGGTTGAAGTGAAATCGACAAACGGAAGATCGAAATCACTCCGTACATTGATTGAGAGTGGCAAGTATCCTGATATTGATTATGGGATAAAGTTCACGTCAGGAAATATAGGGTATAGCGATAAAATTTATTCCTTTCCGTATTTTTGTGCCTTTTTGTTAAAGCGGTATCTAAAGTCGAGAATGTAATTTAGAAAAATTATTTAGAGAAATTATTTAGAGAAATTTTATTTATTTAAGAAATTTGTTAGCACTCACTAAAAAAGAGTGCTAATTTTCTATTGACTTTTAAAAACTAAGGTATTATTATATTGGTTAAGCAAAAGACCGGACTGTCCGATAGGGAATTTGTCCGGAAAGGCATGAGATATTGAAGTTATATAATAAAAATAAAAATGAGGTAGGAGTGATAAAGATGGCAGCAAAGAAAGGAAATCTATCAATCAGCAGCGAGAATATATTCCCGATTATCAAGAAATGGGTATATTCCGACCATGACATCTTCGCACGTGAGATGATATCCAACGGATGCGATGCGATTACAAAGTTAAAGAAACTGGACATGATGGGCGAGTATCAACTGCCGGATGATTATAAACCGTCTATTAAGGTAGAAGTCAATCCGGAGGAGAAGACCTTAAAATTCACCGATAACGGACTTGGTATGACCGCTGACGAAGTGGAGGAGTATATTACACAGATTGCATTCTCCGGCGCTACAGAGTTCCTTGAAAAATATAAAGATAAGACTACAGAAGACGACATGATCGGTCACTTCGGACTCGGTTTTTATTCCGCGTTCATGGTGGCGGACGAGGTGCATATCGACACCCTTTCTTATAAAGAAGGCGCTGCGCCGGTACACTGGGTCAGCGACGGCGGCACAGAGTATGAGATGGACGAAGGAAATAAAGAGGGCGTAGGAACAGAGATTACCCTGTTCCTGAATGAAGACAGCATCGAGTTTTCCAATGAATACCGTGTCAGGGAAGTGCTTGAGAAGTACTGTTCTTTTATGCCGGTAGAGATCTTCCTCAGTAAGGCAAATGCGGAGCAGGAGTATGAGACCATCGACGAGGCCGATCTGAAAGAGGATGATGTGATCGTAGAGCACATCCACGAAGAAGCCAAGATGGAAGAAAAAGAGAATGAGAACGGCGAGAAAGAGATGGTCGAGGTAGAGCCGGCAAAGGAGAAGGTTAAGATCAACAAGCGCCCGGTTTCCTTAAGCGACATTCATCCTCTGTGGACGAAACACCCGAACGAGTGCTCGGATGAAGATTATCAGGAATTCTACCGCAAGGTGTTCTTAGACTATAAGGAGCCGTTATTCTGGATTCACCTGAACATGGATTATCCGTTTAACCTCAAGGGAATCCTGTATTTCCCAAGGATCAATACGGAATACGATTCGATAGAAGGTACTATTAAGCTGTATAATAACCAGGTATTTATCGCAGACAATATCAAAGAAGTCATTCCGGAATTCCTGATGGTATTAAAGGGAGTGATCGACTGTCCGGATCTGCCGCTGAACGTATCAAGAAGCGCGCTGCAGAACGACGGATTTGTCAATAAGATTGCGGATTACATTTCCAAGAAGGTGGCTGATAAGCTGACGGGAATGTGCAAGACTAAGAGAGAGGATTATGAGAAATACTGGGATGATATCAGCCCGTTTATCAAGTTCGGCTGCTTAAAAGACGAGAAATTCTGTGATAAGATGAAGGATTCCATTTTGTTTAAGAATATTGACGGAAAGTATCTGACGCTTAAGGATTGTATCGAAGAAAACGGCGGAGAGGTCGTAGAGCCTAACGATAAGAAGGATGAGGATAAAGGTGAGAATGCTGAGAATTCAGACGAGAACAAGGTAGAAGAGATCAAGACGACCATCTACTATGTAACGGACGAGATTCAGCAGAGCCAGTATATCAATATGTTCAAGAATCAGGGACAGGATGCGGTGATCTTAAGCCATAATATTGACTCTCCGTTTATCACACAGTTAGAGCAGAAGAATCCGACGATCCGTTTCCAGAGAATCGACGCGGATGTGACGGAGAATGTCAAAGAGGAGGTTGCGGAAGAGGATAAGGAAGCATTCAAAGCAACTTCTGACAGCCTGATCGAGATCTTCCGTAAGGAGCTTGGCAATGATAAGCTGGATGTGAAGATCGAGAAGCTGAAGGATGAAAAGATAGCATCCATGATTACGTTGTCTGAGCAGAGCCGCCGTATGCAGGAAATGATGAAGATGTACGGTATGGGGAATATGGGCGGCATGGATATGGGCGGCGAGAGCACGTTGATCCTCAATGCGAACCATCCGCTGGTGAAATTCGTGGTGGATAATAAAGAGAATGCGAACGTATCCATTATCTGTAAGCAGTTGTATGATCTGGCGATGCTGGCACATAAGCCGCTGAATCCGGAAGAGATGACGGCATTCGTGCAGAGAAGTAATGAGGTTATGATGCTGTTGACAAAGTAAGGGATGAAATATTCAATCCTTCGGTGATTTAGTCAAGGGTATATTCGTCCAGACGCCGTTTTCGCCTATATAGTAATAATCCTCTCCGGTGGAGGGATTCATATTCTTGCCATTGAGCTGGCGGTAGGCGCGGGGGCTCATCCCGTAGTATTTTTCGAAGGTGCTTCCGAAGTGCTGCCGGCTGTTGTAGCCGGACTGAAAGGCAACGTCCGTGATGGAGAGGGAACTGTTAACCAGCAGGAAGACGGAGTGTTCCAGACGCTTCTGATTAATATAATCTGTAATAGTACAGTTCATATATTTTGAAAACAGAGACTGAAGGTATGATTTATTGATACCGGCGTGTTCTGCTAATTGAGGAATCCGTATTTCTTCCGTTAGATGAGAAGAGATATAATCGCGGGCTATCCTCAGGTAGAGCATACCGGTATTTTTATTATGGTTCAGGACAGATTTTGTAAGTTCTAACATCATACGCTGAAATAGAAGACGAATTGTACAGCGCTGGTCGGGGGTATAGATATCAGACAGGTTCCGCACATTATTTTTGTGAGGGACGCCGTTTCGAAGCTGATTGATCAGATCCTTCAGGGAATAGCCCAGATGGTCCGTGTCATTTCCTGCGAAGTATTCTTCCGAATAATTACAGAATTTAGCAAAGGCGGGACTCTGCGCGTGTAATTCTGCCAGGCATATGTCGGTTTTGGATTGGAGGCATGAGAATTCCAGATTCAGAATCGAACAGGGGTTTCCTTCGGGAATGGAGAGTTGATGCAGGATATCGGCGTTTAAGAAGATAAACTGCTGCTCTTTGAGGCGGAATTCCTGGTTATTTACGTGAATCAGACAACTGCCCTTCGTGACGTACATGATCTCGCAATGAGGATGTCTGTGGGGGCGCATGCTGTATTCGGGAAGATTCAAGGCGTAAAAGGCTGTGATTGAGATATATGGATTGCGGATATCAAATAAGCTCATGATGATTTCTCCTATTATAGTATTCTTCTGGTACGGTATTATATAATTGCATAATTACGGAGCGCCGGTACAACGAGTAATTTACGGAGAGGTCTTTGTTTTTTGCAGACCGAGCGACGACGCGAGAAAATGAATTAATCTCCTCTTGTATTCGTCAGACATGATTTCTTCGTCTGCGGCGTCATAATTATCGTCTTCATCATCTACGAAATATGTAAGGCTGTCTCTGTACAGTGAGAGGGAATCAAGAGGCCATCCGGGCAGCCTTTTTGGAGAAGGACGGTCGATCATGTAGAAGGAGTTAGGCCTGTCTGCGGGATTATCCTCCATGAAGGAGTAGGTCTTATGACCGCGCCAGACTGCTATTCCATCCAGGTAATAAGCCAGAACTTTCCCTCCAAGGGAGCGGATCAGCTTCGAATAATACTCGATCATCTCTTCGTCGTTCATCCGGGGTATCCCGCCGTGAGTGCGGATATTCAGTCCCGGCTGCCGGCTGTCTTCCAATGTGAGTTTATCAAAATATAGTCCGGAATCATTGCAGATTACGGAATCAAAGTACTGACCATAATGGCGTGCCTTTAAGACGGCGTTTTCTTCGGGAGTCTTGCCGCATTCTTCGGGTTCACTCGTGATATTCAGATCCTCCGGTGTGCAGAATTCCACGTCGTATTCGGATAATAAGGCGCGGAATCTCCGGATTTTCGATGGATTTGTCGTTCCGATCAATACTTTTCTCATGTATATTCTCCTTCTTATAGTTTATAAGTCTAATTCTTTATAAGTCTAATTCTTTATAAGTCTAATTCTTTATAAGTCTAATTCTTTATAA